>DASXNP010000498.1:0-2256 GCA_036494985.1 Binataceae bacterium (SeqCode) | reverse complement strand
CTCGAGAAAGACGACTTCAAGCTTTTTGATAACGGCGCGCCGCAACAGATCGCGGTCTTCGAGAGGCGCACCGAGCAGCCTCTGTACGTCTCGCTGCTCATCGATAACAGCGGATCGACGGCCAAGGATCTGAAGTATGAGGTGGACTGCGTCAATCGCTTTCTGCGCGCGCTGTTCGCCGAAGGAAATCCCAAGGATGCGCTGGCTCTTTACAGCTTCAACTATGAAGTGCGGCAGTTGAACCATTTCACACGCAGCCAGGCGTCGCTCGAGCGGTCGCTGAGGGGAATGAAGGGTGAGGCAGGGACGTCGATGTACGACGCGATTTATTTCGCCGCACGGGACCTGGAGGATCGCGACGGACGCAAGGTGATCGTCGTTGTTACCGATGGCGGCGACACCACCAGCGTCAAGGATTTTCACGCTGCATTGAAAGCCGCGCAGCTCGCCGACGCAGTTATCTATTCCGTGCTCGTGATGCCCATCACCAACGACGCGGGTCGCAACATCGGCGGTGAGAACGCGCTGACTACACTTGGGGAGAGGACGGGCGGCCGGGTGTTCGCGCCGAACCTGGGGCCGGGAATCGATAAGGCGTTCTCCGACATTTTGAAGGAATTGCGCACTCAGTATTTACTGGGATTTTATCCCCAGAATACTCCGCTCAATGCCGACCCATTCCACAAAATTGAAATCAGGACGAGCAGCTCCGATTTGCGGGTGTCGTCGCGCAACGGGTACTATGGAGAAACGGAGAAATCAGGCGCGCGGGGCGGCCGGATCTCGACGGTCCCTCGGGATTCCAAGTATTAGGTTTTGGGAGGAAGCAATTTGGGTTCGAAATCGAGTGGCAAATCCGGCGCCCGTGCGCCGGAACATACGTTCGAAGAGTCGAAATATCTGCGACGTCTGATTGAAAATGCCACGGTGGTGCGGGTCAAGCTCAGCGACAATGAAGAGGTTACCGGCGTAGTCGAGTATTACGACGCGTCGTTCATCCGGATCACGCGGTCCGGCCAGCCAAACCTGTTCATCTTCAAACACGATATCAAGTACCTGATCGAGGAAGGCGCGTAAGCCGCGTGGCCTCGTACCTGGAAACGGCTATCGACATCGCGCGCGAGTCGGGCGCGCTGCTCTCTACTTATTTTGAACGGCGGGTCGCTTTCGAGCTGAAGGGCGATTTCGACCTGGTCACCGAAGCCGACCGGGCGTCGGAAAAGCTGGTGGTCGAGAGGCTGCGCTCGCATTTTCCATCGCACAGCATCGTGGCGGAGGAGGGCGGCGGCCACGAAGGCACAAGCGGATACCGCTGGTATGTGGACCCGCTCGACGGCACGACGAATTTCGCGCACGGCTTTCCGATCTACAATGTGACGCTAGGTCTGGAGCAGGATGGCGAGATGCTGGTCGGAGTGGTGTTCGATCCGATGCGGCAGGAGATGTTCTCCGCCGAACGAGGCGCGGGCGCGTATCTGAACAACCGGCGGATTCGTGTATCTGCGGTGAAGCGCTTGGAGGATAGCCTGGTCTCGACGGGTTTTCCCAGCCGCAAGCGGCATCTGAACGTGAACATCCACTTCTATCACCAGATGGCGATGGCGACGCACGGCGTCCGCCGCACCGGCTCCGCGGCGATCGATCTGTCCTACGTGGCGTGCGGCCGGTTCGAGGCGTTTTGGGAGTTCGGACTGAATCCGTGGGATATGGCGGCCGGGATACTGTTGGTCACCGAAGCCGGCGGCGCCGTTTCCGATATGAAGGGCCAAAAGCACAATCTGCGGTCGCCCCATCTGCTCACCGACAACGGCGCAATTCACCAGGAGACTCTGGCGCTGTTCGCGGAAATCTTCCGCGGCGAGTTCCGCGTGCCGATGCCCGTGATTAGCTGAGCTTCGCGAGGAGCGCGTCGGCTTCATCGAGAGCAGGCTTGTAGCAGTGCGGAGGCCCGTCGCACCAGGCGCGCTCACGGCCGATTTCGGCGTGATGGCGGGCGGTGGCGCGGTCGTTTGAGTCGAGCGCGAGTTGGGCGAGAAGGTTGTGCGCGTCGGCTTGGACCAGGCCGAATTCGCAGCGGTCGGCGATGGCCAGGGCTTCTTGGGCGTCCGCGAGCGCTTGATCGGAGTTCCCTTGTTTGCGATGCCAGCGGGCCCACGCGAGGAGGATATCCGGCTCCGTGTCAACCATGTTGATTCGTCGACAGCGCGTGAGGGCTTCTGTCAGATGTTGCTCGGCGGTGGATGGCTCTGAATCGAT
>DASXNP010000497.1:0-5845 GCA_036494985.1 Binataceae bacterium (SeqCode) | reverse complement strand
CTCGGAAATAACCGACTGGGCCTTTGGGCTGGTCACCCGCCAACGGACCCCGAAGCGCGCCTTTGACGCCGTCGCAAAGGTGTTTAACGGGTCCATTCCCGCGCCGCTGGCCGATCACCCGACGGTCTCGGTGGTGGTTGCCAGTTATAATGCCGCCGGCACCCTGCGCGCCTGTCTCGACTCGCTAAACAGGCAAACCTACCCGTCGTTCGAGGTCATCGTAGTAGACGACGGTTCTAAAGACTCGACAAGTTCAATCGCGCACGGATGCGGCGCGCGGGTGCTCAGAACGGAACACCAGGGGTTGGGCGGGGCGCGAAATCTCGGCGTCGCACACGCCAGAGGAGGCATCGTCGCTTTCATCGACGCCGATGCCGAAGCCGACCTCGACTGGCTCTATCACCTGGTCGAGACGATTACTCGTCGCGACTGCGTTGCAGCAGGCGGCCCCAATTTTCCCCCCGAACCCCAATCAGCGCTGATGGCCGCGATTGCGGTTGCGCCCGGCGCTCCGCGCGAAATCAGGTTCGGCGATGAAAATCTTCTTCAGCTTTGCGGATGCAATATGGCCATCCGAAAAGCCGCCCTGGACAACGTCGGCGGATTCGATCCGTGGTTCACAACCGCCGGCGACGACGTGGATATCTCCTTGAAGCTGCGCGCGCGAGACGGAACACTCGGGTGCGCCCCGGCTGCGACCGTGATCCATCAAAGACGCCCCACGGTTCGTGCCTACCTCGCCCAGCAGCGCGGCTACGGTGCGGGCGAAGCGAGATTGTTTCTGAAATATCCGAACTCCGCGGTCGGAGGTGGCTCGATTTACGGTACCCGGCCGGCGCTGGGTGGGTTGTTCCGCTTCGCAAGTCGTGCGTCAGGTCCGCGCGTCTACTATGGCGCCTTCGGCCGCGGTCTGTTTCAAACAGTCTATCCTGACCTGACCGAAACGCTGCTCCTGGCCGTCCCCATCTCGTTATTCTGGATTGCCTCCTGCCTGACCCTCATCGCGATTGGCGCGCTTGGCCGAACGGTCGGGCTCCTGAACTCGATCCCGCTTTGCGTGGGGCTGGCGGGAGCCGCCGTAAGTGTCGCTGCCGCGTGCACCTTTGCGCTGGTCCCGCCCGGGCTCCCCTTTTGTGCACGAGTGTGGTTGGCGATATTGAGCTTCATGGGAACCCTGGTCAGGAGTTATGCGCGGGTGCAGGGCATCTATCTGCCCGGTACGGTTTCCGCTGCGCACCAGGGAGAGAGAACTGGGCTTACGGTCGGCGCTCTCGACGATGGTCGGTCGCTTGCCTTGGTCGATCAGATCGAAAGAGTCCGCGAGGTTCTGGTTCGCAATGGAATCGCGACCGCGCGCGGCGAAACTTTCGCGAGTTGTGACCTGAGCGCAGTCATGCCCCCCGCGCTCGAGGTGCCAATAAACTTCCTGGGCGGACCCGACGGCAGATCGGTCTTGAAATGGTCGCTCAAATTGGACTGGTTCGCGATTACGGCCGCGCCCGTCGCGGGCGGATTGTTCATCATGATTTGCGCGCAGGGATCGCTCCGGAGCTGGATCGGATGCGCGGCGGTCGCCGGAACAATTGCGCTCGCGCTTGGCGCGCTTTGCGCGGCCCGTGTGCGCCGTTTTGCGACGGTCTTCGCTTTGGCGGCGGCTTCGCTCAACGGCGACCGATCCGAAGCGCCTTCGCGGGTGGCGGGAAAAGTGGGATGACGCTCGCCCGCATGTACCGACAGGTCTTCGCCTACATGCGGCCCTACAGCGGGCGGATGGTGCTGGCGGTCGCACTGGTGATTGTTGCCAGCGCCGTGGAAATCCTCAAGCCATGGCCGCTCAAGATCGTCATCGACAATGTCCTTGGTGGTCACCCAATCAGGCTCAGGGCCGCGCGGGGCTTGGACCGCGGCGGCTTGCTCGCCGCCGCCTGCACCGGGCTGGTGATTCTCTACTTGGCCCTGTCGTTGCTGCAGGTCTCAAGCAACTACATCACGATCTCGGTCGGCCAGCGAATGGTGAACGATTTCCGGGCCCGCCTGTTCGAGCATCTTCAGCGCCTGAGCCTCTCGTTTCATCGCCGGCGCGAGGTGGGTGATCTGATGGTAAGGATCACGTACGACACCTTCTCGATCCAGACGATCGCCATGAATGGCGTGTTTCCGGTAGTTTCATCGCTCATCCTGCTGTCGGGTATGTTCTTTGTGATGGTCCGACTCGACCCGATCCTCACCATGATCGCGTTGGCGGTCGTGCCCGCCCTGTTCTTCATGATCGCTGGAATCAGCGGAAAGATAGAAGCGATCGCCAGCGGCGCCCGGGCTAAGGAGGGCCAGCTCTACAACGTTGCCCATCGCGCGCTATCGGCGATCCACGTGGTGCAGGCATTTACCCGCGAGCCCGAGTCATACGCTGAGTTTGTCGAATCCAGCAGCGAGAGTCTCGGCGAGAATCTTCGGCTGTACACGGTGCAGACCTTCTACAGCGGCACGGTAAACGTGGTGATTGCAATTGGGACTGCGCTCGTGATCTACGTCGGCGCCCTACACGTTGTAGAGCGGCAGATCACGCTGGGCGAGTTGGTCATCTTTACGACCTACCTCGCTTCGCTCTACGCGCCGATCAATCAGATGTTTCAGACCTACGGAATGGTGCAGGGCGCGAAGGCCGGAATGAACCGATGCTTCGAGCTGCTCGACAGTGAACCCGAGATTCGCGATCGACCGGGAGCACAAGCCGCCGGAAAACTACGCGGCCGAATCGAATTCGAGGAGGTGGTGTTCGGCTACGACCCGAAGCGGCCGGTGCTAAGAGGGATCGGATTCGAAGCGGCCCCGGGCGATCGGATCGCGGTTGTCGGCCCGACCGGCGCAGGCAAGAGCACGATCGCGGGCCTGCTCGCGCGCTTTTATGAGCCGCAGTCGGGCCGGGTGACAATCGATCGCAGCGATATACGCGATTGGACGCTGAAATCGCTGCGCGGGAACATCGCGATGGTCCTCCAACCGCCGCTGGTGCTCAACGAAACGGTGCGCTCCAACATTGCGATCGGAAGGCCGGGCGCGAGCGAGGATGAGATCCTCAAAGCAGCCGAGCTGGCGGGCCTCCTGCCGGTGATCGCGAAGTTGCCCAACGGCCTCGGTGAAGTCATCGGACAGGGGGGCCACTCCTTGTCGCAGGGCGAGGCGCAGCGGGTTACGATCGCCCGCGCCCTGCTGAAGCAGGCTCCGATCTTGATTATGGACGAGCCCACCAGCGCGTTGGACGTCGAGACCGAGACGCTGGTGATGTCTGCGGTGCAGGAGGCGATGAAAGGCAGAACCACCCTGGTCATCGCCCATCGACTCTCCACCATCCAGAACGCCGATCGGATTCTTGTTCTCAACGATGGTTTGATCCAGGAAAGCGGAACCTTTGCCGAGTTGATCGGCAAAGGCGGATTTTTCAGCTATTTGTACAATCTCCAGGCTTGGGGAGACCCGGCCGCTTCCAGGGAGCCCTCGGAGGTTGCGCCGGCATCGGAGTAGAGCGAGTAGTAGGCATGATTACGATTGGAGTGACCGGCGGCATCGGCTCGGGAAAAAGCGCGGTGACCGCAATTCTGAGGGATCTGGGAGCGGCGATTGTCGACGCCGACCAGGTTGGACACCAGATCTATCAACCGGGGGCCACTGCCTACGGCGAACTCGTAGCGGAATTCGGGGAGCGGATTCTGGCACCGGACAAGACCGTCGATCGAAAGAAGCTCGGTCCGATCGTCTTTGCCGATCCGGCGGCCTTAAAGCGGCTAAATTCGATCGTGCATCCAAAGATGCTCAACCGGATGCGAGAGATGGTCGCCGAAATGCGGGCGCGTGGTGAGAGGCTTCCGATCGTGATCGAAGCGGCGATTCTGATCGAGGCGAACTGGCAGCCGTTGTTCGACGAGATTTGGCTCGTTAGTGCGCCCCGCGGGTTTATCCTCTCGCGTCTCGAACGCGACCGCGGCATGAAGGCCGATCAGACGGAAGCCAGAATCAGGTCGCAGCTGTCTGATCAGGAGCGTCGGCAGCACGCGAGCGTACTTATCGACAACGACGGCTCGCTGGATGATCTCCGGGTCCGGGTTCGCGTGCTTTGGCAGGCTGCACTCGAGCGTGGTCGCTCAAAATTGGATCACGCTTAGTACCGCGACGGTGGCCAACTCGCACAGTTGTGCTCCGGCCCCGAGCGCGAAGCCGTCGACTCCGCCAAACAGACGGGAAAACCCAAAGCGCAATCCCAGAATTGTCAGCGCCAGCGTCACGATCACGATCAAGGCGATGAAGTCGTAGGCCGTCATCGCAAGGCCCAGTGCAATCACGCTCGATATTGCGAAGTCGCCAAACGTGATGGCCCCATCAAACCGGATGCCCAGTCCGTCGGCGCCGGTGCTTTTGAGACCATAAGCGATTGGCACCGTGGACCATCGCGACAGCGTCATCGCCAGCACCAGCGCGCGTCCTCTCCGGGGCGGAGCGGTGATTCGCGAGAGGCAGTAGACCTCAAGCATGACTGTCAAACCCGCCAACATCCAGGCAAAAGCCGAGTAACCCCCAGCGAAGGGTTTTCGCGACAGAGTGTAACCGACACCGCGTACGCCAATTCCGTTCGAGAGCAAGAGCCCGATGGCGACCACGATCGCCGATCGGGTCAGCAGCTCGGCTCGCCCCAACCACCGATCGGCAAGCGCAAGGATGACCCCTAGCAGCAGTCCGATGAGGGGTAACAGGACTAGCGCGCGGCTGCGGTCTTGCGCGCAAGCGCCGCCGTCCGGGCTCCACGACGCTATCGAAAATGCCCTGAGCGCGAGCGCCAGTTGGGCGCCGGTCTGGCCAATCCAACCCGCGACCCGGTTGCGATGACCGATCGTGCCTGCTTTGGGGCGATTTAGCGTTTGGTGCGCCGGCCTGATCTACCGCTTCTCGTACTGCTTGCGGCCAAACAGGATTTCCCACGACTCCTTATTGGGAGGTCCGGGGGGGCGCAATTCCTCCTTCAGCACCGCCAGACCGCGCTCTACGGCGGGACGCGCCCTGATGGTTTCGAACCATCGCTTGAGATGCGGAAAATCTTCGAGCGCTTGTCCCTGCCAGTTGTGCGGTATTATCCACGGGAAAGCCGCGATGTCGGCTATCGAATACTCGCCGCAAAGAAAGGGGGTTTCGCTCACGGCCTTGTTGAGAACGTTGTACAAGCGCCTGGCCTCATTGGTATAGCGGTCGATAGCGTACTCCAACTTCTCGGGAGCGTAGCGGCGGAAGTGATGGGCTTGTCCGAGCATCGGCCCGAGCCCGCCCATCTGCCACATCAGCCACTGGATCGTGTTGAACCTGCCGCGCACATCGTGGGGCAAAAACTGGCCGCTCTTTTCGGCGAGATAGAGCAAGATTGCACCCGACTCGAATATCGACAGCGGTTTGCCGTCGGGGCCTTCGCGGTCCACGATCGCGGGCATCCGGTTGTTGGGACTCAGCTTGAGAAACTCAGGGTCGAACTGATCGCCTTTGCCGATGTTCACCGGGATGACGTTGTAAGCCATTCCGATCTCTTCAAGCATTATAGATATTTTGTAGCCGTTCGGTGTCGGCCAGAAATACAGATCGATCATGATTCCCGCTCCATCTTGAGGTTTGGTTCGGTTCCGTAGGAATCAAAAGCTCGCGCATTTGCAGCGGCGATGCAAACCACTCCTAGTCGGGCGCGGCATCGGAGCCCTGCTTTCGCACTCCCATCAAGTAAGCTTCGATGAACGGATCGATGTTCCCATCGAGCACCGAATCGGTATTTCCAATCTCAAGCCCGGTGCGATGATCCTTGACGAGCCGGTAT
>DASXNP010000496.1:0-2045 GCA_036494985.1 Binataceae bacterium (SeqCode) | reverse complement strand
ATCCATCACTTGCAACAGGATGTTGAAGAGGTCGGGATGTGCCTTCTCGATTTCGTCCAGCAACAGAACACAATGCGGTGTGCGGTTGATCGCGTCGGTGAGCAGGCCGCCTTGATCGAAACCCACGTATCCGGGTGGCGCGCCTATCAGGCGCGACACGGTGTGGCGCTCCATGTACTCGGACATGTCGAAGCGCAGAAATTCGACGCCCAGGACTTTGGCAAGTTGTCGCGCAACCTCGGTCTTGCCGACGCCGGTCGGACCGGAGAACAGGAACGCTCCCACCGGCTTGTCGGGATGGCTCAACCCTGAGCGCGCGAGCTTGATCGCGCGGCCGACGGCTTCCACCGCCGCGTCCTGTCCAAAGACGCCCTTCTTGAGGTCGGCGTCGAGAGTTTCGAGCCGCACGCGATCAGTCGCGGAAACGGTGCGTTCGGGGATTTTCGCCATCCGCGCCACGACCCGTTCCACATCGCGCACACCGACCGTCACCGTCGACGGGCCGCCGCCAGCCTTCAAGCGCGCACCCACCCCCGCTTCATCCAATACGTCGATTGCCTTGTCGGGCAGGTAGCGATCGTTGATGTACCGTCCCGACAGCTCCACCGAGCTTTTGATCGCCGGCGCCGTGTAGCGGACGTTGTGATGCTTCTCGTAGTAACTTTTTATGCCATTGAGTATTTGAACGGTTTCGTCTTGGGTCGGCTCGAGTACGTCAATCCGCTGGAATCGCCGCGCTAGCGCCTTGTCGCGATCGAATGAGCGCTTGTATTCCTGGTAGGTGGTAGAGCCGATACATCGAATTTCCCCGGAGGCCAGCGCCGGCTTGAGTAGATTGGAAGCGTCCATCGTCCCGCCCGACGCGGCTCCGGCGCCGACGATGGTATGAATTTCGTCGATGAACAGCACCCGCTTCGGATTGCCGACCACGGCTTTGATCACCGCCTTGAGGCGTTGCTCGAAATCGCCGCGGAAACGTGTTCCCGCCAGCACCGCGCCCATATCCAGCGCGTAGATCTCAACCCCCTTTAGCGGGTTCGGAACTTTTCCGTTGTGAATCGCAAGCGCCAACCCCTCGGCTAGCGCGGTTTTCCCGACTCCTGCCTCGCCGACGAACAGCGGGTTGTTTTTGCGCCGTCGCAGCAGGATGTGCATCGCGCGCTCAAGTTCGAGCTTGCGGCCGACCAGCGGATCGATCTGACCTTTTTCCGCCTTTCGGTTGAGATTGACCGCGTAGGTATCGAGCGCTTTCGACGGAGAGAGCTTGCGCTCGCCCTCGTCGCCTTCTCCCGAATCAGCCTCGCCCTCATCGGAGTCGGCGCCCGCCGCCTCCTTATCCTCGTCCGAGCCAATCTTGGAAACACCGTGCGATATGAAGTTAATAACGTCGAATCGCGTCACTTCCTGTTCTTCGAGCAAATAGATCGCTTGCGACTGCGGCTCGCTGAATAGCGCCACCAGAACGTTGCTCGCATCGATTTGGTCGCGGCCCGCCGATTGAACGTGCATCGCGGCGCGCTGCAGCACGCGCTGCACTCCAACGGCATAGCGGGGAACGAGGTTCTCGTTCTGGCCGATTCGCTCGATGTGGTTGTCTAAATAGTCCGCCAGGGACTTTCTTAGTTTGTCGAGATCGGCGCCGCAGTTGTGCAGGATGTTGCTCGCGGTTGCGTCGTGGAGCATCGCGTACAACAAATGCTCAAGACACACGTATTCATGGCGCCGGCTGACTGCTTCGGTCATCGCAAGTTGAAGCGTAACTTGCAATTCGCGGCTGATCATCACGCTTGAAGAGGCCATCTGCCTATAGCTTAACCATCGTGTTCGCCGATGCAAAGCCGTCTTGTGGTCTGGCGTGGTGCATTTCTCGCTTTGATCTCTTGCGCGTTGATATGCGTAGGCCCTAACGTCCCATAAAATCTATGCTCGCTTGTGCCCAGGAACCTCGATTTGTCTGAAGATCGCGATCGCGAAAGCGATCAGAAGCAGTAAACCACAGAAGCCCGGGACGGACTGGTCCCAATGACCATGAGATGAAGCCAGTG
>DASXNP010000495.1:0-1884 GCA_036494985.1 Binataceae bacterium (SeqCode) | reverse complement strand
AGACTGATGGCCGGGTAGCGATTCAGCGCCCTGACGCCGCCTCGTCGCGGCGTCTGAGCTCGGGGTAGATGTCCGACAGCCGCCGCCACATCCGCTCCAGCCCATAACTGTCAAACGGCTCGACGATACATTCGAGCGCGCCCTCTTTGAGGTACACGCGCTGGTCGTCGGGCGCCTGCGACGCGCTGACAATCACGACCGACGTGTCCGGCGCTTCGCGGCGAATCATCCTGAACAGCGACAAAGCTTCGAGCCCGTTCGCACTGCGCAACCCGATGTCGAGCGTGACGACGTTGGGTCGCGTCGTGCGAAAGAGATCGATTGTCTGCGCGACCGTCTCGGTCTCCGCTATCACCTGACATCCCCCGCACTCCAGATGATTGCGCATGATGTCGCGCGTGATCCCCGA
Organism: Binataceae bacterium (SeqCode); assembly: GCA_036494985.1. Lineage (GTDB taxonomy): Bacteria > Desulfobacterota > Binatia > Binatales > Binataceae > DASXNP01. The sequence goes on along the minus strand of DASXNP010000495.1, from coordinate 1,475 downwards.
GCTGTCCGCAATGAGCACTCGTACTGCCATCGGCGGCACCTCACTATGGACGAGCACTGCGCAACCCAGTCCCCAAGGCGTCACAGCTGCGATCCGTTTGTCTATTTAGCAAACGCGGGGCCAATGACCGGAAGGTACCGACCGGACTGTCCTATATGGGGACAGCCTTGCCAAGTGCGATTCACAGCCAGTTCATTGACTATTTGGGAGGCGTCCAATCAGCGAAGATATGATCGGTATTCACGATCAGCGTTGCACGCAAGTGATTTGTAGCATCGCAGTGACATCTGATCCTCAAAACAACAGCGGCGGAGCCTCGATGGCCCCGCCGCTGCGTCAGTCTCAGATTATTCGTGGCTACATCATGCCGCCGGGAGGCATTCCGCCCGGCATTCCGCCGCCAGCGCCCGCGCCCTTCTCGTCGGGCTTCTCGGCCACCATGCATTCAGTGGTGAGCAGCAGGCTCGCGACCGACGCCGCATTCTGCAGCGCGCTGCGCACGACTTTGGTCGGGTCGATGATTCCAGCCTTCATCAGATCCTCGAACTCCTCGCTAGCCGCGTTGAAACCGAACGGCCCCTTGTTGTTCTTGATCTTGTCAACGACCACCGAGCCTTCCCATCCCGCGTTGGACGCGATCCACCAGGCCGGCCCTTCGATCGCCTTCTTGATGATCCCGATGCCGACCTTCTCGACTTCACTGGCGCGCATATTGTCGAGCACGGCCGACGCGCGAATCAATGCGACGCCGCCGCCGGGCACCACGCCCTCTTCGACCGCGGCGCGGGTTGCATGCAGCGCGTCCTCGACGCGTGCCTTCTTCTCTTTCATCTCGACTTCAGTCGCCGCGCCGACCCGAATCACCGCGACGCCGCCGACCAGCTTGGCCAGCCGCTCTTGCAGCTTCTCGCGATCGTAGTCCGAGGTGGTCTCCTCAATCTGCGCGCGAATCTGCTTGATACGACCCTCGATGTCGGCCTTCTTGCCGGCGCCATCGATAATCGTGCAGTTGTCCTTGTCCACGACCAGGCGCTTTGCCTTGCCGAGGTCGTTCAGCGTGATATTTTCGAGCTTGAGTCCGAGTTCCTCGGAAATCGCGCGTCCGCCGGTCAGGATCGCGATATCTTCGAGCATCGCCTTGCGACGATCGCCGAAGCCCGGCGCCTTGACCGCCACGCACGACAGCGTCCCGCGAATCTTGTTGACCACCAGCGTGGCCAGCGCCTCACCTTCGATATCCTCAGCGATAATCAGGAACGGCTTGCCGGTCTTGGCAATCGTCTCGAGAATCGGCAGCAGGTCCTTCATCGACGAGATCTTCTTCTCGTGGATCAGGATGAACACGTCGTCGAGCTTCGCTTCCATCCGCTCCGGATCGGTGACGAAGTACGGCGACAGGTAGCCGCGGTCGAACTGCATTCCCTCGACCACTTCGAGCTGGGTCTCTAGGCCGCGCGCCTCCTCAACCGTGATAA
>DASXNP010000494.1:0-1531 GCA_036494985.1 Binataceae bacterium (SeqCode) | reverse complement strand
CGTGTCAAAGTAGGTTTTAAGGGCGGGTCCGGCTATAGCAATCGGTTCCGGGCCCATGGGTAGGTAAGAGTCATGGCTGAAGACAGGAACAACAATCTGCCGCGTGTGATGACCGTTAAGGAACTCTCTTCGTACCTTCGCGTTCATCCCTCGACGATTTACAAGCTCCTGCGACGCGGCGAGCTGCCGGGCTTCAGAATCGGCACCGATTGGCGTTTTAACGCCGAGGTGATCGATCGCTGGTGCATGCAGCGCAACCTGCGCGCCGAGGCGCCCAGTCGCGGCAACTAAACAGGGTTTCGCGAGTTTTTCCCCAGGATGTGGGTCGGAGGGTGAATCCGCCCCAATTCGCTAGAGTGCGGCTGCACCCTTGCGCGTGCACTGCGCGAGGTCAGGCCGGTTCAGAGCGGCCCGAAAGCAAAATCTCTGCGCGGTGAGCGGCCGGACGGCCCCGAGGCGCATAGCACTTGCGCTCGTCAGCGGCCCGACCGGCGAGCCTCGGACTTGCTTGATCGTGTTCAAGCACCGTAGGCTTGCGCACCATGAATGCTCTTGCGCCTAAGAAGCTTCCTTCTCACGGTGCACCGCATCCGACCCGCGCACGCGGCTCGCTGGACAACGTTCTGATCGAGGCCGCGATGGATCTCTTTGCTGCGTACGGTTATCGCGGCACATCGTTGGCGAAAATCGCCCGCGCCGCAGGCGTCACCAAGGGTGCTCTGTATTGGCACTTCACCGACAAGGAAGACTTTTTCATCGCGGTCGCCGAGAAGGTCCTCGCCGAATGGGGCAAATCGATCTATGGCGGCAGTTCGGCAACCAACAAAGCGGAATATACCAATGAATTCCTGGAGGTGTTCGCCAAGACCGCCGCGCTGAATCAAACCAGCCCGTGGGTAACACGGCTGCTCCTTATTGTCAGCCTCGAATCGCACAAGATCGGTCCGCGCGTTCTGCGAATGATTCGCAAACAGAACTTGCGCGGCTTCACCCACTACGAGGCGCTGATCCAGCGCGGCATCGATCTCGGCGCGTTCGATCCGAAGCTCGACGTCAAATGGGCGGCGACTCAGATCTACTCGACCTATCTCGGCCTCGCCAACCTATGGTACCTGCACGGCGAGCGCTTCAATCTGCGCCGATCGCTCGAACGGCAAGCGCTGGCCTTTCTCAAACAGTGGAGTAAGCGGCCTTGAACGATCGTTCAGGAAGGCCGAGGGAGAATTTCCAAGCCTGCTGGCCCTGCCGCTGGATCGATTGAGCTTCCCGCCCGATACATGCTAGCGAGAATCTGTCGTTGAAAGCTTTGCGGCAAAATCGAGGCTTGAGCGCTGTGCCGCTTGAAGCATCGCCTTAGTCGACCCAAGGAGAACCTCTTAAGATGGAATTCGGATTGCAGTATGAGATCCAGCGCAGCCGTCCCCACTACGACGGCTTCATGTACGACATCTATCATCAGGCAACTGAGCAAGTGAAACTTGCCGATCGCCTCGGCTACCACTCGGTGTGGACCGTCGAGCATCACTTCCTG
>DASXNP010000493.1:0-2451 GCA_036494985.1 Binataceae bacterium (SeqCode) | reverse complement strand
AATTCAGTTTCTGCCGCACACGCCGACTACGCCAGCAATCCGCCGCCCTACTATCCCGCCAGCGCGCGCCGGCGCGCGCAGCAGGGTACTGTGACGGTCAGGGTGCTGGTCGGCGCCGACGGCTCCGTCGAGCGCGCCGAGATTTCGGATTCTTCAGGCTTCGATTCGCTCGACGACGCCGCGCTGGAGACGGTCCGATCGCGATGGCGGTTTGTGCCGGCCCGCCACGGCGGAATCGCGGTCGAAAGCTGGGTCCTGGTGCCGATACGGTTCGCTTTGCTCGAGGCCAATGCTGTCCACTGAACGCGCCGGCCCCGTCGTGCTTATCCCGGCCAGCCGTGATATAAGCCCCATCCGAGGAGGGTAGGAAAAATGGCTCCGAAAGCTTGTACTACTCTGGCGGTGGCGGGGCTGATTGTAGCCGGGGCGATTCTTGCGCCGGTCAGCGCGCGCGCGATCGAAGTCAAAAAGGATCTCTACAACAATAGTGGTCCGGCAGGTCCGAGCGCTTCGGGTCCCGCGAAGGAGAACCCGATTCCGAAAGCGGCGGCGCAACAACTGAGCGACACTATCGCCAGCGAGTCCGACAGTTTCCTCAGCGACGAGAGCGAAAAGAAATCCTCGGGCAAGCCGTACGTCGATCTCGAGCACGCAAAATTCCAGTATCTGCCGACGATGAAGGGTGGTCGCTGGACCGTTATCGCCAAGCTGCAGGCGGCCGAATATACGCCGTCCAAGAGCGGCGAAGGCAAGGGCAAGCCGACCGGCAAGCAGAAGAGCCTGGTCTTCAACTACCGGCTCGATGGCAGCAAATGGACCGAGGTCGAGCAGCCGAAGTGGGAAGACTCCGACGCTGGCACTGCCGCAGCCGCGAAATAAATTTTTCAGTTTGTGAAGAATAAAATACAGGACGACCTCAAAGCCGCGATGAAGAGCGGCGACAAATTGCGCATGATGGCGTTGCGCGGCGTGTTGTCGGAAATCTCGCGCCTGGAAAAAGACGTTCGCCGCGATCCGAACGACGCCGAGATCCTGCAGATAATCAAGCGCGAGCGAGCCAAGCGCGAAGAGTCGCTCGAGTTCGCGCGCAAGGCGGCACGCCAGGATCTGATCGATCAGAACGAGACCGAGGCGAAGGTCCTCGAATCATATTTGCCCGCGACTACATCGGCCGACGAAGTGCGCGCGGAGATCGCAGCGGCAATTGCAGGAGGCGCGTCACAGATAGGGCCAATCATGAAGGCGCTGCGTGACAAGTTCGGCGCCAGCCTCGACAGCAAGGCTGCGAGCGAGATGGCCAAGGAAGCCCTCGCGAAGAAGTAGCGCCGTCTCGCGCTACATCAGTCTGCGGAACAGTCCGGGATACGTCACCACCAGCCCGCGGCCATCGACTTCGATCTCGCGCGTGAAGTCGCTGTCGATCGATTCGTATCTGTAGCGTTTCAATGGTGCCAGGCAGGTGTAGCGTTGCGGATCGGTCATGAGCGTGAGCGCGGGAACGAGAATATAGACGGTAGTGATCTCGGCAGCTTGGCCGGTCCTGAGCTTCAGCCTTCGAATCGGGAGAGTGTTGGTGAAAGGCGACGCCGACAGATCGATATCGATCGCACCCGCCAGCTTCGAGAGCCGCATTCCCGACGCGTCGGTCCAATTGCCCTTGCCGTCGCCGGCGATTTCGATCTTGCGACTTTCCCCGACCATCGCAATCTCGGCGCTTCGCACCCGCCATGATTTATCGCATCGAACGCGATATCGAAGCGCGAAGGGTGCACCGTCCGCCGACCCCGCGACCACCGACTCGACGACCACATCGCGCGCGCCCTCGCGAAGAACGAGATGCTCAAGTCCTTTGCCCTCCCAATCCTGCCATCGCACGACTAAAGGTTTGCCCATCGCATCAGCGTATCGCACAACCGTCCGGCCTGGCGCCAGCCGCGACGTTGCGGTTGACGCTCAAACCCTTTTCCCGATAGCACTTGAGCGTAACTCCCGCAGAGGTTCCTATGGCTGAAAAAATCGAACCGTTTCGCGTCGAGGTGCCGGTCGAAGTGCTAGCCGACTTGCGCGCGCGGCTCAGCAGCACGCGCTTTCCCGACGAGGTTCCCGATACTGGTTGGGACTACGGCACCAATCTCGCCTATCTGAAGGAGTTGGTCGAGTACTGGCGCACGAAGTACGACTGGCGCGCGCACCAGAGCGAGATCAATCGCTTCGCGCAGTTTAAGGCGAAGGTCGATGGGCTTGGAATTCATTTCATCCATGAAAAGGGCAAAGGGCCGAATCCGAAACCGCTGCTGCTGATTCACGGATGGCCGGGATCGATTTACGAATTCATGCGCATCATCCCGATGCTCACCGACCCTGCTGCACATGGCTGCGACCCGAGCCAGTCGTTCTCAGTGATCGCGCCTTCGCTGCCGGGCTATGGCTTTTCCGATCATCCCCGGACGC
>DASXNP010000492.1:0-1788 GCA_036494985.1 Binataceae bacterium (SeqCode) | reverse complement strand
ATCCAGACCCTAAAGTTGATCAAGCGGCTCCTGCATCAAGAGCGATTCACCATTGAAGGGGCGAAGAAACACATTCGGCAGCACGGACTCGATCGCTCCCCAAGCGTGCCGGAGTTGCAACCGCGCGACAACGGAGGGTCCGAGCGGGCCGCCGCCCCGCAGATTCGCGAACGGTTGCTGGAAATCAGGCGCGAGCTCGAATCGATCCGTCAGATGCTAAGCGAATAACGCGACGTCTCCAGGACGCCTTCGGGATCTACGCTTGATGAGGCTCAGATGCTTGGCGGACTTCAAGGCGGACCAGTTTCAGTGAAGGGAGTTTTGGGGCACTCGCTCCTGATGCCGATCGCGATTTGGGGATGTGGTGGCGCCGGAGGCGGAGGGGCGAGCGGCGGCGTGGCGCCGGTGGGCAATGTTTCGCCCGCCTTCGTGATGACGACCTCGCGCGCCGACCACAGCGCGACTACGCTCGGCAGCGGCAAGGTGCTGATCGCAGGCGGCATCAAGGGCGAGAACGTAGGTGACATGCTCGCGAGCGCGGAAATCTACGATCCGGCCAATCCCGGTTTCACGCCGACCGGTGCTATGGCAACCCTGCGCGAAGGACAAACGGCGACGCTGCTCCCAAACGGCACGGTTCTGATCGCGGGCGGAATCAGGAATTTCGGGTATCGCGAGACGCTGCGCAGCGCTGAGATTTACGATCCCGGGAGCGGGACGTTCAAGCCGACCGCAGACATGGCGCATCACCGGCAAGGACATACCGCGACGCTGTTGAGAGATGGGCGCGTACTGATCGCTGGCGGTCAAGGCGACGGACCGGAATCGCTGTCCAGCGCCGAACTGTACGACCCGGCGCTGGGCGGATTCGCCTCCGCCGGACATATGAACTACCAGCGTACCGCGCACGCCGCCTCGCTGCTGAGCAATGGCCAGGTCCTGATCACTGGTGGCGCGGAGGCCGGAGGGCCCGAGGGCGCGATAACCCTGCAGAACTCGGAGGTTTACGATCCATCGTCGCGATCCTTCATCAACGTCGGTCGCATGCGATGGCAGCGGTTCGGCCAGAGCTCGACGCTGCTTTCAAACGGAACGGTGCTGATTGCCGGAGGACGCCGCTTCACAGGACTCTATTCGGCGGAGTTGTACAATCCAGAAACGCGCAGCTTCCAGGAGACCGGAAACATGATGGTGCCGCATTACCTGCATACAGCCGCGCTGCTATCCAACGGTAAAGTGTTGATCGCAGGCGGATGGGATGGGACTGGGCCCTCGCCGGTCGGAATGAAGGACGCGGAGCTCTACGATCCCGTGGCGGGGACGTTCAGCGAGACCTCTAATATGAACACGGCGCGGCTGGATCAAACCGACAATCTCTTGCCCGATGGACGAGTACTAATGGCGGGCGGGATCGACGGGAACGGCAATGTAACCGCCACCTGCGAGATTTACAACCCGGCGACCGGGTTCTTTGTGGTCGGCGGGGGACCGGGACAACTACCCGCAGCTAGGTCCGGAAACTAAGCCTCGATGAGTGTGGAAATTAGAAACCGATGAGCAAGGGCTCGAATCTCCCCGCCTTTTCTCTTACTGAGTCGCGAGGCGGGTCGCGGAGCTTTCCGCCGGGGCGTCCGGCGCTGCTCTGCTTCGTCAAAGAAGACTGTCCGACCTGCGGATTGTCGATGCCGCTGATCGAAGAAATCCACCGCGCGTTCGACGGCGCGGTGGAGGTGTGGGCGATCGGGCAGGAACGCGAGGGCAATTCGATTCTCGAAAAGCGTCATCGAC
>DASXNP010000491.1:0-5285 GCA_036494985.1 Binataceae bacterium (SeqCode) | reverse complement strand
CAGCAGCAGTAGGGCCAACGCAATGGCCCCCACCAACCCCACCATCTGTCGGCTGCGCATCAACGCAAACGCCCCGGAAATAATGATCAGCGACATCAGCCCGCGCGCGATCAACCGTCCCCAGGGCTCGAACAGTGCCAGCGGGAGCACGAAGAGATTGCCCACCAGCAACACGAGCAGCGCCGTCAGGCTCCAGTCTTCCTCCCAGAAGGTCTGAGCGCGCTGCCGCCGTCTTGCGATCCAGGTTCGCCGCTTGTTTTGCGCTTCCACCGTACCCGCGCTCGCTGGCCCGCCTACTGGGGTCCCTTCGCTGCGTCGCCCGCCCGCGAAATCATGTCCGTTCTCCATCGTCAGAGATTTTGCGCCCCCATGAGATCGATCGGCGCGATAAACCACAGCAGTGTAAGAGAACAGATCAAGCACACAATATCAGAATTCACCCGCGCGGCCGCTGCTCGCGCCAGATAACCAAACCGGCCGATGGACGATTTGGCTATCAGGTGCGGCGAGCCTCGTGGCCCTCGACGGCCCTAGCAGATTGCGCTGGATTTTTTCGTACAACGCGATCGAACAGCGCCGTGTTGAATGTTGTCACCTCGCCAAGCAGGTTTACCGTCGCCGGATTCCCGGGGTAGCGCCCCATCGATCGGGTCGGAAAGGGACGCAAGGTTGAAACATCAGGAAAATCGAATTCAGCCACACCCCGCTGAAGTCCGCGTGGCGCGCCAGCTCTAGTACGATGATGAGCATGCAAAGAACCTGCAGACGATGATAAAAGTGTTCAGCCCGCTTATGAACTTCGGCTACGGCGGCATCAGCCGCGGCGCCAGCTCCCGCGAGCTGCGCGGATCGTGTGGCGCTTGCACTCCAAAATCATCCACCAGCAGCGTAACCACGATCGCGAACCCGCCGTCGGCTCTCGTCGTCGGCGTTCGCCGATGAGCGGGCGACTGTAGTACACACAGGGAATGGACCTAAAGCTCAAAGGAAAGAACGCGCTGGTTTTGGGGGGCAGCAAGGGCATCGGCAACGGGATCGCCAACGCGCTTGCCGCCGAAGGGGTTGCGGTCGCTCTGATTGCGCGCACTCAAGCGCCGCTCGAGTCCGCGGTCTCCGAACTAAACTCAAGAGGCGGCCACGCTATTGGTCTGGCGGCCGATCTGGCTGATTGGCCCGCGGTCGAAAATGCGGTCCGTTCCGCGCGCAATCAGCTCGGTCCGATCGACATTCTGGTAAACAATTCCGGCGGCCCGCCGCCGTCGGGCGTACTCGGCGTAAAGCCCGAGGTATGGCAAGCGCAGTTCCAGAGTATGGTCCTGGTGCTGTTTCGCATAACCGAGCTGCTCCTGCCCGAGATGCGCTCACGTGGGTTCGGACGCATCCTCACGGTTGCCTCCAGCAGCGTGGTCGAGCCGATTCCTTCGATCGGCGTCTCCAACACGCTTCGCAGCGCCATCGTCGGATGGGCCAAGACGCTCGCGGGCGAGGTCGCTCGCGACGGTGTCACGGTCAACACTCTGCTTCCCGGGTTGATCGCTACCGATCGAGCCCTGAGCCTCGCTCGCGGCCACGCGCAACGCACCGGCATTTCCGAGGAAGAGTCCCTCAAACGCAGCGCACAAGCGATCCCGGTCGGACGGCCCGGCACGCCGGCGGAGTTCGGGGCGGTGGCAGCCTTTCTGGCCAGTCCGCTTGCGGCCTACGTTACCGGCTCGCTCATCCGAATCGACGGCGGCTCGATTCGCTCGGTCTGAGCTTACCCCCTAGCCGCCCTGGTTTCAGATTGTCGTTCCGTGCGCCGCCCGAGGGGGCCTGCCTGAGGCGCTTGACAAATCCGATTGCTCGATGATATTTCCGACCAAGCTCAATAATGAGTGCAATCATAAATATCGACACGGCGGCCGCCGACGCGCCCCGTTCCTCGACGCCCGGGCGCGCAGAGCGCGCCAAACGCGATAAGCTGCGCCGCATCAAGCGGGCGGCCCGCAAGCTTTTCGAGCAGCGGGGTTTCGAAGCCACCACCACCCGCGAGATCGCCGCCGAAGCGGACATTGGGGCGGGCACGCTTTTCCTTTACGCCGGCAGTAAGGAAGACCTTCTGGTGATGATTTTCCGCGATGACATCGGTTGCTCGACCGATCGCGCCTTCGCCACTCTTCCCCGCAAGCCCCTGCTCGACCAGATCCTGCACGTCTTCCAGGCGATGATCGCGCATCATGCCGCGCATCCCGCGCTGGCCAGAGTTTTTGTCAAGGAATTGCCGTTTGTTCGTGACGATCGCCACGGCATGACCGATTTCATTACCTCACTCTTCGCCCGTCTCGGGGAGCTGATTGATCGAGCGGCGAGGTCCGGCGAGCTGAGATCCGATATTCCCGTGCTGGCGCTCGCCCACAACGTCTTCGCGATCTATTTTCAAAGTCTCCAGAGGTGGCTTGGCGCGAAGGTTCCGTCATCCGTGTTCCATGAAGCGTCCTTGCGCGATTCGATCGAGCTTCAGCTGAGCGGCTTTCGCAAACGTTCCCCACGATCAGTCAAGCCCAAAACCGCAGGCCCGCCGGCGCGTCTTCGCGCGAACGCTCCCGCAATGCTTCACAGGAGTAAGAGCTGATGGGTGCCCGAACCGGACAGCAACTGCTTGCCGCCATGAGAACTTCTCGCGAGATCTGGGTCGGGGGTGAGAAGGTCAGCGACGTCGTGTCGCACCCTGCCTTCTCCGGCGCCGCACAAACCCTGGCTCAAATCTTCGATCTCCAGCATACGGCCGCCGCCGACTGCCTGATGCCGGATCCCGAGACCGGCGAGCCGATCGCTGTTAGCCACATGATTCCCCGCTCACGCGAAGATCTCGAGCGCCGCCACCGCGGCCTCCAGCGCATCGCGGAATTCACCGTGGGGCTGATGGGCCGAACGCCCGACTACATGAACGTCACCTACGCCGGTTTCGCGGGACGCGCCGACGAGTGGGCGATCGGCGGCAATGAACGCGGCGCAGCGAATCTGGTTGAGTACCAAAAGGTCCTGGCACGCCAGGACCTTTCACTGACCCATACCATCGTCCATCCGACGATCGACAAATCCAAAGGTGACGCACCGCAGCCCGGCAACGAGGTCGCCCTCCACAAGGTAGCCGACACCGCTTACGGCATGGTGGTCCGCGGCTCGCGGATCCTCGCCACGCTCGCGCCGTTTGCAGACGAGATCGCAATCTACCCCGGAATGCCGCTGCCTGAAGGCGCCGACGACTACGCGCTCTCGTTCTGCATTCCGCTGAGCACGCCCGGCTTGAAATTCCTCTGCCGCGATAGTTGCAGCGTTCCCGGCAGCCGCTTCGACCACCCGCTCTCTAGTCGTTTCGATGAGCAGGACGCCTTCGTGATATTCGATGACGTTGAAGTGCCGCGCGACCGCATCTTCATCAACGCCAACTCTAAAGCCTACAACAGCGTGATGACTACTGGGTGGTACCCGAACATCATGCAGCAGACCATGATTCGCGCCCAGACCAAGCTCGAATTCGCCTACGGTCTCGGACTTAGAATGGCCGAGACCATCAACGACGTTTCGCCGGCCACTAACCAAATGCTCGGTGAAATCTGGACCTACGCCGAATTCGCGCGCGCCGCTGTCCACAGCGCCGAAACCGACTCTTTCGAGTACGGCAACGGCGTCTGGTTTCCCAACGGCGGCCCGCTTGCCGCCCTGCGTGCCGCGCTCCCGACTTGGTTCCCTCGGGTCGCTGAGATCATAACGCTGATTGGCTCCCACAATCTGCTTGCGACTCCCACCGAGTCCCAGCTCAAGGATCCGGACTTGCGCGACCTGCTCGGACGCTATTTGTGCGGTGCCAACGGTGTCGGTGCGGAAGATCGCGCCCGGGTCTTTCGCCTCGCGTGGGACTTCGCCGGCAGCGCGCTGGCCGGACGCAATGAGTTGTACGAACGTTTCTACCTCGCTTCCGGGGCGCGCAACTATCAACTCGCCAATACGCTTGCGCGGCGCGAGCGCGCCCTTGGGCTGGTTGATCAAATGATGAGCCCGGGCTCCGAGTTCAAAAGCAAACGCGTCGAGAGCCCGAGACAAATAGTGAATTTGCCAAGGCCGCGCGGTCTTTGAGCGAGGAAACGAATTGGCAGGGAATTGAGGTTAATTTTTCGACCAGAGTCGGAATTGACTAAAGTCATACGGCTTGCTAGTGGGGATCCGAAGGTCAATCGCCTAAGCCGCGGGTAAGCCTGGGGGATTAGGGCTTCGCCGCGAAAATCGAATGACCCCAGGAGGAGAAGCTCAATGTTCGTTCGAAACTGCTGGTACATGGCAGGGTGGAGCCGGGACTTCGCTGGCGACACTTTGACGGCCGTCACGATGCTCGATGAACCGATCGTCGTCTATCGAAAGAGCGATGGCGACCTGGTTGCGTTGCAGGACCGCTGCTGCCATCGATTCGCACCGCTGTCGCTCGGAAAAATCGAGGGCGATGCGCTGCGCTGCATGTACCACGGGCTGAAGTACGCTCCCTCGGGCCAATGCATCGAGATTCCCGGACAGTCCAAGATCCCGCCACAAGCGCGCGTACGCAGCTACCCGATCGTCGACCACTACAGCGGCGCGTGGATCTGGATGGGGGATCCGCAGCTTGCCGATGAGGCCCTGATACCCGAGTTTGTGGGGATCGACGATCCTAGGTGGGCAATGAAGCCCGGGCGGATGGACTACAACGCGAACTACCTTCTGATTAACGACAACCTCCTCGATCTCTCGCATATCCCGTTCCTGCATCGGAAGAGTCTCGGCGCGACTCTAACCCCACAGGGAGTCTCCCGGCCGACCGTCACCAAGCTCTCGCGCGGAGTGCGCATTGAGAACTGGCTCAGCAGCGCACCCTCGCCAATGATTCCTTCGGTGACCGGTCGGAGGACGGATATCCGGCAAACCTACGATTTCGTACTTCCCGGTGTGTTTCTGCTCCGGGCCGATTTCTTTGCGGAAGGCACCGCCACGAGCTTCGCCGAACATGAACCGGCCGGCGTCGAACCACTCCACCGTCAGTTTACCTGCCAAGCGGTGACTCCCTTGACCAACGACCGGACCTGCTACTTCTTTGCTTACGGTCCGTGGTCCAAGGAAGCGAATTTGAGCGAGGCCTTCTACCAACTGGGTCTGAAGGCTTTCAACGAAGACCGCACGATGATCGAAGCCCAACAGAAGAACATCAATCTCTCGGGTGACGCGAGAATGCTGACCGTCGCGTCGGACAGCGGGGTCTCGCAGTTTCGACGGATGAC
>DASXNP010000490.1:0-4737 GCA_036494985.1 Binataceae bacterium (SeqCode) | reverse complement strand
TCCGCTCCCGCCCGCCGGCTCCGGTCGCTTCCGCCACGGGTGCGGCCTTGGGACGCCGGCTATCGCTTCGGCTTAAAGGTCGCGTCTCGCGGTTCTTGGGACCTTTTGGCTCCACTATCTACGTGGTCCTTCAAAACATGGCTGCTCTTGAAAGATAGCACACGCCGCGAATCGATCGTAATCGCCTCTCCGGTCTGTGGGTTGCGCCCCCGCCGCGCATGTTTCTGATTCACCGCGAAGGTTCCAAAGCCCGAAATTTTGATCTTTTCCCCGCGGCAGAGGCTCTCTTTGATGATGTCGAAAACTTGCTCGACCGCCTCCGCGGCTTCCTTGCGCGAAAACCCGATTCGCTCGAAAACTTGTTCCACCAGGTCGGCCTTTGTCATGGCGCGCGCCGTGATTCTCCCCTCGGATGCCGCCATCTATTGACGCAACTCCGCTCCCAACCGTTTCAGCACTTCCTCCACCAGCGCGGCGTGCGCACGATTCACTTCTTCGTCCATTAACGTTCGGTCCTTGGCGCGGTACCTAATCGACAGCGCGAGGCTCTTCTTTCCGTCAGCTATTGAAGGGCCCACATACGAATCAAAAAGCTCCACGCTCTCCAGCAAGGGCGCCTCGATCTGCGCGATGGTCCTTAACACGGCGTTGGCCGGGAATTCGCGATCCAAGACCATGGCTAAGTCTCGCGTGACCGCCGGAAACCTAGGAGGCGGGGCGATCGAAAGCGTGCTACGTGGCGATAGGTCATAGGTGAGCAGTCTCCCCAAGTCAAGTTCAAAAGTCGCGCACGGCGCGCGCAGCTCCAGTCTTTGGGCCTCGGTGGGATGGAGCTCCCCAATGTATCCCAGCAGCGCACCCTCTATCATCACGCTCGCGCTCTTCCCCGGATGCAGGTACGGTGCTTCGCTTGAGGGCGCCCGTTCGAACTCAAGCAGCCGACCCATCCCCAACGTACCCAACCAGGCTTCCAGGACACCTTTGAGGGTGAAAAATCCGCCCACCAATCCTGCGCTTCCGAGTTCACCCTGCACGAACCTCCCATAGGTGATTCCCGCCACTCGCTCCTGTTCGACCGGAGTTCCGCGCTGCATTGCGAAGGTCTTCGCGATCTCGAAGCCATGAAATGCTTGCGCCTCGCGATTGAGGTTAAATCGCAGCGCGGCCGCCAACCCCGGAATCAGGCTGCGCCGCAGTTCGCTTAGTTCTGCTGAAAGCGGATTGGTCAAGATCGCCGGCTCGAGGGATCCCAACCCCGGGTATCGCGCATTGTCAGCTGGCGCGATGAACGCGACGGTCTTGATCTCGGTCAACCCGCATCCGATCAGAACCTCGCGTGACAACTTGAAGAATCTGCGCCGCGGGTCGTCGTCGGTCGCCGCCGTATTTCGCGCCGGTAGTTTGGCGGGAATTTCCGAGAGTCCGGTGATCCGCGCGACTTCCTCCGCCAGATCAGCCGCGTCATTCAGATCGCTGCGATGCGAGGGCGGTACCACATTGAATCTGCCCTTACGGCTTCGCGAAACCTGCGCACCCAAGGCGATCAACCGTCGCTTGGTCTCGAGCGGTCCGAAATCAACCCCCAAAAGCCCGCCCATTCGATCGAGATCCAGGGCAATATTTCGCCGCTGCCATGGGCGCGGCTCCAAATCACGCGCCTCGCCTGCCGCGCGTCCGCTTGCGATCTGCCCGATCAGCGCCGACGCTCGCTGCAATGCGATCACCTGTCCCGCGCGATCTACACCGCGCTCGAATCGATAGCTCGCTTCACTGCGCAACCCCAGCCGCCGCGAGGTCTTGGCAATCGTCATCGGCTCGAAGTACGCGCTCTCCAGCAGAATCGACTTGGTGGTCTCGCCGACCTCCGAGTTCCGCCCGCCCATCAGGCCCGCAATCGCCAGCGGTCCCGATCCGTCCGCGATCATCAAGTCGTCCCGATTAAGCTCGCGCTTGATTCCGTCAAGGGTCACGAACTCGCGATCCGTTCCCGCCCGCCGCACCACGATCTTGCCGCCCGTGATCTTCTCCCAGTCAAAAGCATGGAGCGGTTGGCCGATTTCAAGCATCACGTAGTTGGTTGCATCGACAACGCCGTTGATGGCACGCATCCCCGACAATTCGAGCCTGCGTTTTATCGATCGCGGCGACCCACCGAGCTTAACCCCTGTCATCGCCAGCGCCGCGTATCGCGGGCACAGGTCGGTCGCCTCGATCTCGACGTTGAAAGCCGCGCCGCCGCCGAAGTTTCTGCGGGTGGAACGCAATCGCAGTGGCTTGAGCCTGGTTCCGAACAGCGCTGCGACTTCTCGTGCCAATCCGAAAATCGAAAGACAATCGCCTCGATTCGGCAGCACCGCGACATCCAGCACGGTGTCTTCGAGTTCCAGAAATTCCGCCGCCGAAGTTCCCAGCGGAGCATCCGCACCAAGGTCCATAATTCCGCTGTGTTCGTCGGAAATCCCCAGTTCGCGTTCTGAACAGATCATTCCCTCGGACTGAATACCTCGAATCACCGCTGCTTCCAGCGGCCGCACGTTCGCCAACTCGGACCCGCCGCCGCCTTGCTGCTGCTTCTCGATCGCACCCAGCCGCGCGCCGACCCGCGCGAGCGCGATCATCATTCCGGCCTTCACGTTCGGTGCGCCGCACACGATCTCGAGCCGGGCGCCATCTCCCGGATCGACCTCGCAAAGGTTCAGTCGATCGGCGTTCGGATGGCGCTTTACATCAATCACTTTCGCTACGAACACGCCGTCGAAAGTTGCCGCGGTCCGCTCGACGTTCTCAACCTCGAGTCCTGCAAGCGTCAACCGCCGCGCGATCTCTCCCGCGTCCGCCTCAACGCTTACAAATTCCCGCAGCCAGCTCACTAGAAGTTTCATCAGGTGTCCGCCGGTTCAGAACTGATTAAGAAATCGCAGGTCGTTCTCGAAAAACAGCCGCATATCATCGACCCCGAGCTTCAGCAGGGCAGGGCGTTCCACCCCAAACCCAAATGCGAAGCCCTGGTACTCCGCCGCATCCAATCCGACCGCCCGCAACACGTTGGGATGGATCATTCCCGCGCCCAAGATCTCGGTCCAACCGGTGAATCTGCAGACGCGGCAACCGCGCCCGCCGCACAGCAGGCAACTGATATCGACCTCCGCGCTCGGCTCGGTGAAGGGAAAATAACTCGACCGCATCCGGACCCGCGTGTCGGTGCCAAAGAAAGCGCGCAGGAATTCCGAAAGCACGCCTTTCAAATGCGCCATCGTGACGGCGGCCGCCTTGTCCACCATAAATCCCTCGATCTGGCTGAACATTGGCGAAGCCCTGGCGCTCAACTCGTCGCGCCGATAGCAGTTGCCCGGGCACACGACCGCCAGCGGCGGCTTGCGTGTCTCCATCACGCGGATTTGTCCGTTGGAGGTATGGGTCCGCAGCAGCAGCCCGCCGCCGAGAAAAAATGTGTCCTGCATCTCGCGCGCCGGGTGGTCGGCGGGGAAATTTAAGGCTTGGAAATTGTGGAAGTCGTCCTCGATGTCCGGCGTTGCCGCTACCTCGAATCCCATCGATTGAAAAATGTCGAGCATCCGCTCGCCCACGATGGTGATTGGATGGAGTCGCCCGCGCGGGAGCTTGGCCCCCGGCAAGCTCACGTCAATCCGCTCGCCGGCCAGCGCCTTCTCTAGTTCGCGGAGCGCAAGCTGCGTAGTCAACTCGTCGATTCGCGCCTCGATCTCGCCCTTGATCTGGTTGACTAGTTGTCCGATTTCAGGCCGCTCTTGTGGTGCCACGTCGCGCATCTTGCGCATGATGGCGGTCAGTTCACCCGATCGCCCCAAAACGCGCACCCGCACCTCTTCGATCTGCTCGGCCGCTGCCCCGGCGGCTAGCTCGGCCATCGCCCGCCGCCGTATCTGTTCGAGTTCCTCTTTCATTTCGAATCCGATCTCTTCCAGGAAAGCGGTCACTGTCACGCACCTTACAAACAAAGACCATGTGACGGGAGCCACATGGCCTTTGATGCGCCTGGCGAGAGTCAGCCGCTCAGGTCCTATGCCACATCGGCCCCGAGCGCGTTCTTCGCGGTGCGCACCAACTCGCTAAACAATCCGTCGCGATCCTTGGCCAACGCCGACAGTTGCTTGCGATCGAGCATTACGCCGGCTTTCTTCAATCCATCGATAAATCGGCTGTAGGACAGCCCCTGCTCGCGCACCAATGCGTTGATTCGTGCAATCCACAGCGAGCGGAAATTGCGTTTTTTCACTTTCCGGTCCCGGTAGGCGTAGGTCAGACCTTTTTCGAAGGTGTTGCGGGCCTGCCGGTAGAGCTTGCGTCCACCCGTAAATCCCGAGGCGAGCTTCAATTGTCGCTTGTGGCGGCGGCGGGTTTTCGGTCCGCCCTTGGCGCGGGGCATTGTCGGTCAACCTTCCCTTGATAGTGGGTTTCTTGGCGAATCAGTAAAGATATTCGCTTAGCTACGCATAGGGCAACAGCCGACGCATCTTCTGCGTCTCGGTCTTGGTCAGGGTTGCAGCTTTGTTCAAGTGACGCTTTTGCTTGCGGGTCTTCGCCCACGCATGATGGCGGGTGTAGGCCCGCTTGCGTTTTACCTTTCCGGTTCCCGTAAACGAGATCCGCTTGGCCGCGGTCCGGCTGCTCTTGATTTTTGGCATTGCGCTTTTCTCAACTATCGCGGCATCAGCAGCACCGACATGTTCCGGCCTTCCATTCTGACATTTCCGTCGG
>DASXNP010000489.1:0-3852 GCA_036494985.1 Binataceae bacterium (SeqCode) | reverse complement strand
GGCGTCGATCTCGGTGAAAGTGCGAGCGACATCAGCCGGGCTGGAGACATCGGCCTGGTGGTGAGTGAATTTGTCTCCGACCAGATCGCGGGTTTCCGATCCATCATGCCAGTCGATTCCAGCGACATCGGCTCCCGCCTCAGCCAGAAGTTTGACGATGCCCCGCCCTATTCCGCTCGACGAACCGGTGACCACAACAAGTTTGCCGTCCATTACAAACGCTCCCATTGGCCAAGTACTCAGCATCCCACTTTTCACAGTGCCGCCGAAGTATCATTGACCATCCGTATTCGGTTTTTCATGTATAAGCGAACAATGATCACCACCAAACTTAGCGTTTTGGCGCGATAGCGAACGTTGGTGCGCCGAGGCTTGGTCGATCCCAGTCGCGCCAGTCGATCGCGAAAATCCCGGTGATGTACGGATAAAATGCGGCTATAGGTACAAAGCCGCGTTGGGTGGGTTGGATTGGCGAAGCCGCAGCCAGACATTCCGAATCACCCGCTAACTTAGCAGCGAATCAAGCACGAGGTGCGTTGCGTGGTCGATCATCTCGTCGCTGTTGGCCGCGTTGACGCCCACAATCCACAGGAGCGTCAGGCCTTCATACATTGCTTCGATGGCGATCGCCGTTTTGCGCGGGTCGGTCAGGCGGCATTCGCCGCGTTCGATGGCTTGCGAAATCATCGTGGCCAATAGCTCGATATAGGTGTCGATGTGTTCGCGTACTCGGTCGCGTACCCGTGCGTCGCGGGCAGCCAGCGCATAGTATTCCAGCACCACACCCCGTACGCGCGATGCTTCCTGGATGTCGCCTGCGAAGTAGCGCGAAATCGCCATCATGCGATCCTGGAACGGCTGCTCAGTTTTCAGCAACTCGCGGAAAGCCTCGTTGGCGCGCACGAACAGGCGCTCGATGAAAGCGGCGATCAGGTCGTCCTTGCTCTTGAAGTACCAATAGAGCGCGCCTTTACTGAGGTCCGCCGCTTCCACGATATCGTCCATCCGCGCTTCGTGAACTCCCAGGCGCGCGAACACCGCGGCCGCGGCATTGAGGATCTGCCCGCGGCGCTCTTCGCTAACATCCGGTTTAGGTGGCATCGATGTTCTCGCGACCGCTAGTTAGCGCGCCGCTCGAGCGTCACCTTGACGCCATAACGCGGGCGCAGGGTGACCAGCGGCTGCAGTTCGATTCGATGATTCGGGATCATCCGCAATCGATAGCGCTGCGCGACCGAGGCGATCACCAGTTGCGCCTCGGTCAGCGCGAAGATGTTTCCGATGCACATCCGCGGGCCGCCGCCGAACGGGAAGAAAGCATAGCGCGGCCGGCCGCCCGAGCGCTCGGCGGAGAATCGTTCCGGGTCGAAGCGCTCGGGATTTTCCCAGAATACCGGATGCCGATGCGCATAGTACTGGCTCAGCGCCAGATTGCTTCCTTTCGGGATGCGATAGCCCATGATCTCATCGTCATCGATCGCCGCGCGCCCGATGGCCCACACCGGCGGATACAGACGCATCGCTTCGTCAACCACCATCCCGGTGTAATTCAGGTTGGCGAGGTCGGCCATCGTCGCCATGCGACCGCCGAGCACTTCATCGAGTTCGGCATGAAGCTTCGCCTCGACGTCCGGATGCTGCGATAGTAGGTACCAGATCCACGAGAGCAAGGTCGCCGTGGTCTCGTGGCCGGCGAGAATCAGGGTCAGCACTTCGTCGCGAAGCTGCTCGTCATTCATGCCCTCGCCGGTTTCCTCGTCGCGCACCGCCAGCAGCATCGAGAGCAGATCGCCATAGTCGCGTCCCTCGCGCCGGCGCTGCGCGATGATGTCGAGCACCAACGCGCGCAGGTCGCGTGCCGCCTTTTTGAAGCGGAGATTGCCCGGCGACGGGAGCCACGGAAGTAATGACGACAGGCCGAACTGCGCGAAGTACTCATTCGCCGTCGTCATGTTGCGGCCGACCTTGTCAGCGTGGCCAACCAGATCCATCGTGAGCAGCGCGCGCCCGACGATGTGGAGGGTGAGGCGCATCATCTCGCTGGCGACGTCGAACGCCTCGCCACTGTCGGCACGGCCGTTCCATCGATCGAGCATCTCGGCGGCGGATTCGGTTATCATCGCGCCGAAGGCCGCGATCTTCTGCTTATGGAACATCGGCTGCATCAGGCGGCGCTGCCGCAGCCAGAGCGAGCCCTCGCTGGTCACCAGCCCATTGCCGAGCAGGCGGGCGAGAATCTGATAGTCGAATGACTTGGTGTAGTTTCGATGATTGTCCTGCAGCGCGTGTTTAATGCCTTCGGGATGGCCGATCGCATAGACATGCAGATTCAGCAGGCGCAGGTGCACCACATCGCCGTATTGGCGAAAGATCCTTTCCAGGGCTGAGAGAGGGTCGCGCATGAAGCCGAGGGCGCTGATCGGGCCGCGTGGTCCCGGTGCGGTTTGCGCACCCGATGAAACAGGGCGAACCGGCGGTTCTTCGAATGCTGCTGGCGTGGCGTGTGGTGCTTGAATTGAAGACATCGATGCGACTCCCGTGACGATAATCTCTTAGACCGACTGGTCGGTCGATTATTATCTGTATTCGGATTACAAACCTGGATCAAGCATTTTGATGCTGACTTAGACTTGGCTGCTAAAGTAGATGAACGGCCCCCGCGATGGGTGCCGCTGTCGTTTTGGAGACTGGGGGAACGGATGGCGATCTCCACGGAATTGACCCACCGCGATCCATTGGGGAGGTCATGGCTTTCAGATCTTAACAAGTTAGGAGGGCGATCGTCAGTTCTTAGTCCCGGTGATCTGATCGTTCCTCCCTTTTTCGAATTTCCAGCAGCGCCGCCACGAGACTTTCTCGCTTGGCTGGTAAGCAATCCTGAACGTCTTCGGAAACCGAACTACGCCACCAGTCTGCGAACGCCGGAAAAGCGTGAGAGCCTTATCCAACGAAATGCGTCTGTTCGCAACGAAGCGCTCGCTGCGACACGCGACCTTCAATCAAATCATCATCGAAAGTGATGGTGTTTGGAGGGTACGACAATGGCCGATTGCGCTTTGTTCACCCCTCAGCTTGTACTTTTCATCGAAGGAAAACGAGGTAGTGGCGAACCAACTAAAGCAGGCCAGCGCCCCCGCCGATGGGCAAGGGATTGAGGACTTCCGACCGTTTTACCACAACCAAACCCTTCATCGCCTGGCGCATTGCTTTGAGCGGTTCACCGTTCGCGTGCAAGTCCAGAGATGCCATATCGGTCCACTTTTCAATAATTACAATCTCGTCGCCCGACTCATGCAGCGCATACAATTCGCATCCGGCTTCCGCATGGAATTTCGGCACCGCGTCCCCTAAAGCTTTGATCACTGCATCCCGACCTTCCGCACTCGGAAGCAACACCGCAAGACCTATAACCGCCATGTTTTGTCTCCTTTGAACAACACGGTCGTAAAGAGCAAAAGACTTCCGACAACGAGGACGGGCGGGCATTGGTGTCCGTCGCGGCAAGACCCATCAATTGAGGCCCCTGACTTGCGCCGACAATTTGGGCGCTTGGCAGCGTCATCGCGGCTCTTCGGGTCGGATCCCGCGTCCACGATGAGACCCGAGCTCATTCGACGGAGTTGGCGTCACCCGTCTTCATGCGAAGGCAGCACCGGGCCGCCACAGGCGAGAAACCCGCCATCGATAAACAGAACCTGCCCAGTCACCCAATCGGCTTCCGGTTGTAGGAAAAATCGAACGCCAACGGCTACGTCCCGCGGCTTGCCAAATCGTTTAATTGGCGTTCGACCGAGCTCTGCGGCGACGAACTCTTCGTCGATGAGCGTGCCGTTTTTCCCGGTATCGATAGAT
>DASXNP010000488.1:0-10610 GCA_036494985.1 Binataceae bacterium (SeqCode) | reverse complement strand
CGACGTCGCCGCGATGGGCGCCAGGCCGTCCCACTGCCTGGTCAATCTGGGTGTTCGAGCCGGGCTCTCGGATCGATTCCTCGAGCGCTTGTACGATGGGTTGAAACGGGCGGTCCGAGACGCGTCGATGGACCTGGTCGGGGGAAACGTAACCGGGACCGACAAACTCGCGATCACGGTGACGGTGGTCGGTGAATTGACGGGACCGGCACTGCGCCGCGACCAGGCGCGTGTGAACGACGAGATATTTGTGACCGGAACTCTCGGCGACGCGGCCTTGGGGTGGCGAATACTCGATGGAAGCCTGACCGCCGCAAACCATCGCGACCGTACTTGGCTGGTCTCGAGATGCCTTAAACCTTCTCCGCGGATAAGCACCGGCCAGCGCCTGGCGCGGCTAAAGCCGACACCGGCCGCGATCGACGTGAGCGACGGGCTCGCCCAGGACCTCGGTCACATCCTCGAAAAGAGCGAGCTAGGCGCCGACGTCGAGGTCGATTCGCTCCCCCTATCACCCGCGTATCGTTCGGTTGCGGGCAACGACCGAACTCTCGCATTGACCGGAGGGGAAGACTACGAGCTGATATTTACGATTCGCCCAGGCTTCGATGAGGCCGCCCTTTCGGAGCGCTTGGGCGTATCGGTCGGCAGGATCGGTAAAATCGTAGCCCGACGCGGTCTGCGAATACTACGCGCTGGCAAGCGAGCGCGGACCGCCCAGGCAAGGCTGCGCGGCTGGGATCAACTCCGTGAGCTCTGAGCTTGTTCCGACGAGTCTGTTGTTGGTGCTGCTGCCGTTCGCGGTAGGGGTTCTCCTGCTCGCGGGCGCGATGCTCGCTGCGTCGGAAACCGCGTTGTTTGCGTTGTTGCGAATGGAGCGCACCCGAGAGCGGCTCAGCGGCAAAGTGCGCACTGCGCTCGACCGGCTCCTAGCCAGGCCTTTTGAGTCGGTCGTGGTGATTATAGGGCTCAACGAGATTGCCAACGTGTTTGCCGGAAGTCTGGCGACATCCTTCCTGCTGCGGTTATTCGGAATGCGCGGGGCTGCGATCGCGGTGCCGGTGATGTTTTCCGTGGTGCTGGTCTTCGTGGAGATCACCCCGAAAACGCTGGCGCTTGGCTTTCCGGATTGGATCGCGCGGATTACCGCGAAACCGCTCGCGTTCATCGCTCGCCTGGCGCATCCGATCGCGCAAGTATTTGTCCCGGCCGAAGCTGCGGGCGGCCCCGAACCGGTTTCGGAAAGCGAGTTCAAGGCTCTGCTCAGGGCCGGCGAGCATCAGGGAGTGGTGGAGGCCGCGGAGCGCGAACTGATTCACAAAGTGTTCGATTTCGGCAACCGTCGGGTCGGCAATGTGATGACGCCGCGGGAAAGAATCTTTTCGCTCGACATAAACACCCCGCCCGAGCAGATCATGCCCGCAGTGACCGCAGCGCATTTCTCGCGGGTTCCGATCTTTCGCAACGACCCCGGCAACATCGTGGGCGTGCTTCACGTCAAAGATCTGGTCGCGCGGCGGCTCGACGGCGCCGCGCCGCGTCTCGATCGGCTGATCCGTCCGCCCTATTTCGTACCGGATCGCAAACCGGTTGCCGAGCTGGTCGAGGAGATGCGACGCGACCGCGTCCACCTCGCAATCGTGGTCGGCGAGTATGGCGATCTGCGCGGGTTGGTTTCTCTCGAAGATCTGCTCGAAGAGCTGTTCGGCGAGATCAAAGATGAGTTCGATATCGAAGGACCGGAGCTCGCGAAATCTGGCGACCATGAATGGCTGGTCTCGGGAGGAATCGAATTAGCCCGCTTGCAGGAGGCGCTGGGGAGCGATCAATTGCCCAAAATGGATGGCCCCGACCGGACGCTCAGCAGGCTTTTGCTCAGGCGGCTGCGACGCGTGCCTTGGCCGGGCGAACAGATCGAGCTAGGCGCATACCACGCAACGGTCGAAAGGGTCCGCGGCGCGCATATCGAGCAGGTCAGGCTCAGTCGATGATCCCGATTGAAGTTGCGCTGGTGGTTGCGGTGTGCGTGCTCACACAGGCGTTCTTCGCCGCGAGCGAGATCTCGCTGGTGAGCGCGGACGAGCTCAAGGTTAACGCTGAATCCGCCACCGGCAGCAAAGACTCGAAATTGTTGGCCGACTTGCTGGCGCGCCGCGACCGGCTGCTCGCCCTGGTTCTGACCAGCACCAACTTGGTCACCGTGACCGCGGCGGCGGTGCTGACTGCCGCGATGCATCGCCACTGGCCCCAAGGCGAGTTCCTGGCACCGTTCATCCTTGCGCCCTTGACGCTGGTGTTCGGCGAATCGATTCCGAAACTGCTGGTGCTCAAGAATCCGCTGGCGTTCGCGCGAATCGCGGCGCGCCCGCTTAAAGTGCTGGCTTCGCTGCTCGCGCCGCTGCTCTTCGTCGAAACCTCGATCAGCCGAGGGTTGCGCCGGCTTATCGGCGTGCCGCCCGATATCCAGAGCGTATTTCTCTCCCGCGACGATCTTGCGTTGCTGATCCATCGCGGCGGCGAAGCTAAAGCAATCCCGGATCAAGACGCGATTCTGCCGGTCGAGCGCCAGCTGATCGGCCGAATCTTCCGGTTCAGAGACTCCGAGGCGCGCAAGGCCATGGTGCCGCTGGTCCGGGTCGAAGCGGTGCCTCAAGAAGCGCCGCTTAGTGCCGCAATCGAAGCGGTACGGCGCGAAGGCTTCAGCCGGTTACCGGTCTTCGACGCGCGCATCACCAACATCGTTGGTGTCGTTCATGTGTTCGACCTTCTCGACGCTCCGGATCTGACTCACCCGGTCCGCGAGATAATGCGTCAAGTCAGCTACTTTCCCGAGTCCACGCCGCTTGACGAGATCCTGGTCGCCCTGCAGGCCATCGGGCAAAATCTTGCGGTGGTGGTCGACGAGTACGGCGGTGCCTCGGGTATTCTAACGGTGGAGGATCTGCTCGAAGAAATCGTCGGCGAGATCGAAGACGAGTATGACGAAAGCGAAGACCTAGCGCGCATCGTAAATGCGAATACGCTCGTGCTCGCGGCGCGAGCACCGATCGCCAGCCTCAATGAACGCTTCGATCTGCGACTGCCCGAGGGCGACGAATACACCACCATCGGCGGCTTGGTCGTGGAGCGACTCGGCCACATTCCGAAGCCCGGCGAGCAGTTGAAGGTCGGTGATGTTACGATCAGCGTCACGCGCAGCGATTCGCGGGCGGTTCGCGAAGTGACGGTTAGTTCGGAGCATTCGTTGATCCGCAGCCGTCAGCGGAAGACCTAAGCAGGCAGACGGTGAATCGGGCAGGTGGCGATTGATGGCGGGCCAGAAAAACTTGACCAGCGGCCGCGCGCGTCGGGCGATTAAGATCGGCGGGCTCGCGTCGCAGGTCGGATCAAGCTACCTCTGGGACTTTCTTCGCCGGCCGTTCCTCAATACCGGCGATCGCGACCGCGAGCTACTCGACACCCACGTCAGGAATGCAATTCGAATCGTCGAAGGATCCGCAGAGCTTCGCGGCACCTTCATGAAACTGGTGCAGATGCTCTCGATGCGCGAGGACATTCTGCCGCCGGCCGCACTCGATGTCCTCAAGGTCACGCAATCGAGCGTCCCGCCGATGGACTACCCGATGATCGCAGATCAAATCCGGCGCGAACTTGGGAAATCGCCGGAGCGGCTGTTCGCGAGCTTCGAGCGCAAAGCCTTCGCCGCCGCCTCGCTCGGCCAGGTTCATGGCGCGACGCTCAAAAACGGCCAGCGAGTGGCGGTCAAAATCCAGTATCCCGGCGTCGAAGAAACTGTCAGCCAGGATCTGAAGAATCTCAAGATGCTGCTGCGTGCGGTCCAGAAGTTCGCCAACGACGTGATGCGCCAGAAAATCGACACCAACGAGCTTTACGCCGAACTGAAGGAACGGTTGAGTGAGGAATTGGACTACCTAAGAGAATCGCGCAATATCGCGATGTTCGGACGGTTGCTCAACGACGATCCCGAAATCGAGATCCCCCGCGTGATTCCCGAGCTCTGCTCGCCGCGCGTCCTCACCATGACTTTCCTTGAGGGTTATCGGCTCACCGAAGTGATGGGCCCCGGAATCGATCCCGATCTCCGCAAGTGGCTCGCGCGGAAGTATTATGCGCTTGTGTGGCGGCAGATACTCGAATTCGGCGTGCTGCACACCGACCCGCATCCCGGCAACTACCTGGTAACCTTTCACCCTCATCTCGCGGTTCTGGATTTTGGCTCCATTCGGCGATTCTCCGATGAAATCCGCCGCGCACATCTCGAATTCGCCCGCGGCCTGATCGCCCGCGACGACAGCCAACTAGCGGCGGCGCTCGTAGCGCTTGGTTATCTCAACAGCGATCAGGATGCCCGGCCAATGATCAGAATTGTGCGCACGCTCTTCGAACCAGCTCTCGAAGATCGCCAGTACGATCCCGCGGACTACGATTCGGTCGGCAAGGCGGCAGAAGTCGGCGAGATTGCGTTCGAAAATAAACTCTACAAAAGCCCCGCCCATGCTGTCTTTCTGATGCGCGCGCTGGTCGGCCTCGAGGGCATCATTCGCCAACTCGGAAGCCGCGAGAATTATCGCGAACTCTTCCGCGAGTGCGTCGAGCGAGTGCCGCGGTAGAGTTGCCACGAGCCGTGAACGCTGGCCCGCGGTTGGCGCGCCCCGATCTGCTCGAAGCGCTGGAAGCCCATCGCGACCGCACCTTCCGCCGAACATTCAAGGCTCGCGTTTCAGACGAAGCGAGCGCGCTCGATTTCATCAATGAGGTTGGTTTCTGCTCGGCCTTCACCCATGGCCTGGGGCTGCCGTGCTTGCGTGAAGCGATCGCGGGCGAACGCGAACCCGCGCTTCCCGAGCATATCCAACACGACTACGCGATCGGCCTAACCTGGCGACTCAAAGACTCGCTTCCAGCCAGAAGAGCGGTCTACTACGGCAAGGTCGTCGGCGGACGCCCCGGATTTGTCTCGCTCGATCTGCTGCCGGCGTTCCTGTGCCTGCGACTTCGCCCCGGTACCTACCTCGATCACTATCGGCGCGGAGACTTGAGCCTCTGCGGCAAGCTGATCATGGACGTGCTTACAAAGCGCGGCGCCTGCGAGACCGCCGTTCTGAAACTATCCAGCGGCTATCACGGTCCCAAGAAGCGCCCGACTTTCGACCGCGCCATGAAGGAACTCCAGGAACGATTTCTGGCCTTGAAGGTCGAAGAGCGTAACGACCCCTTCTCCTACGTCTGGGACACGCTGCGCGCCCGCTTTAGCGACGCGCGCTCGCGCTCGCGCCGGCTCCGCCCGCACGCCGCCGCGATGCAGATCCTGACTCGGTACTTCGAGGTCGCTGGCTTTGGGAACGAAAGATCGATCTCGAGAGTTTTGGCGATTCCATTCGACTTGACCGGTTCATCTGCGGCTAAGTTGGCTCAAGCAGGAATCGTCACCCGGAACTGCAAGATTGAGGGCCTAAGCGGGCCGCAGACCGTCCTTAGCCGCCTTTTCTCATAGGTTTATTGCTCCATGAAGGTGATTTCGACTGGCAGTAGAAGATTCGGTCGAGATTGGCCTGGCTACGGCCCTTGTATTTTCGCCCGATGTTCGCCATGCTTTCAACGATAGGCGCTAACAAACGGAGCTTCTTGGCGATGGCGACCCTGACAAAACGACAAAAGCAACTTTTGGATTTTCTCGCCAACTACATCGCGGAACACGACTATGCTCCCACCCTCGAGGAGACCGGCAATTTCTTTGGCCTTTCCTCGCTTGCCACGATTCACAAGCACTTAAAAAATCTCGAGCAAAAGGGATTTATCCGCCGCAATCGAAATCACAGCCGGGCCTTGGAGATCACTCAGCAGCGCAGGCGAGGAGGCAGCCCGACCCTTCAGTTGCTCGGCAACGTCGCGGCTGGCCTGCCGATCGAAGCTATCGAAACACCCGATTCGATCTCTGTGCCCGAGGACTTTGTCCGCCGGGACAACACCTTCTGCCTGCGCGTGCGCGGCGAATCTATGATCGACGAAGGAATTCGCGACGGCGACTATATAGTCGTCGAAGGCCGCGACAGCGCGAGCGACGGCGAGACCGTCGTGGCGCTCGTCAATGGTGAAGCTACCGTCAAGAAGTACTACCGCGAACCAGACGGACGCATTCGCCTTCAACCCGCCAACGCCACAATGCAGCCGATCTATGCCCCTGAGGAAGACCTAATGGTTCGCGGCGTGGTAGTCGGGCTGATGCGAAAATACCGCTGAGTCGTTCTGAGGGCCTTCCCGACGCGCTCCGCTCGCTCCTTAGCTTGACCGCCGCTCGCAGGCGGGTTCAACCTGATTTCCCGGAGGACGCTTCGATCAGGGGGCCCTCCTTTTTGAAGACGCAATGGGCGACAAAATACCCGAGTACAATCGTGGACCGCTCGAAAGGATCCGGGTTCTCGAGATGGGATCTCTGGTGGCAGGCCCGTTTGCAGGACGATTGATGGGGGATTTTGGCGCTGAGGTTATCAAAATCGAATCTCCTGGAATGCCCGATCTGACCCGCGAATGGGGCCCCGTCCGCTACCGCGGCCGGACCCTGCTATGGCCTATTCAGTCGCGCAACAAAAAGTGCATTACGCTCAACCTTCGCGAGCCGCGCGGACAGGACATCTTTGTGCGGCTAGCAAAGAAAAGCGACGTCCTGCTTGAAAACTTCCGTCCCGGAACCCTCGAGAGATGGAATCTCGGGTGGGAGCGTCTTTGCGCGACTAATCCCGGCTTGATCATGACGCGAGTATCAGGATTTGGCCAAACCGGGCCTTACAAGGACCGCGCAGGTTTCGGCTCAGTAGGAGAGGCAATCGGCGGTATTCGGTTGCTTACTGGCGAACCCGGTCGGCAGCCGGTCCGCACCGGAGTGGCGCTTGGCGATTCCTTGGCCGCGATGTTCGCGACCATCGGAACGCTCGCCGCCCTTGAGTACCGCCGCACGACCGGAAAGGGCCAAGTCGTCGATTGCGCTATCACAGAGGCGGTCTTTTCGCTCTTGGAAGGGATGCTGCCCGAGTACGATTTTCTCGGCGTCATCCGCCAGCGCGCCGGCGCTGTGCTCCCCAAGGTTGCGCCGTCAAATATATACCCCACTGCCGACGGAAAAATGCTCTTAATCGCGGCCAATCAGGACGCAGTCTTTAGACGTTTAAGCCAGGCGATGGAGCAGGAGAAGCTTGCCGAAGATCCTCGTTACGCGACCCATCAGGCGCGCGGCGAACGACAGGAGGAACTCGACGCGCTGATCGCGAATTGGACCAAGGGGCATCCGGCGGACGAGTTGTGGAACACCCTAAACGATCTCGGCGTTCCGGCCGGGCCGATCTATTCGATTGCCGATATTGCCAATGATCCGCAGTTTCAGGCTCGGGGAATGATTCGCGAGATGGATGATCCCGAACTCGGGCAGATGAAGGTTCCTGGCATCGCGCCGCGCCTTAGCGAAACACCGGGCGTGCTGAAGTGGACCGGACCGGCGAAGCCCGGATCCCACAATGAAGAGATCTACACCACGCTGCTCGAGATGAGCGCGGCCGAGATCGCACAACTTGCCGAGGACGGAATAATCTAACGCTTTGGCCATGCACGAGCAGATTCCATGAAAGGCGACGCGCCGATCAATCGGGCGCGTCCGGGACGCTGGGGTTGAAACTCAGGGTGTGGGGTGCCACGCAAATTGAGCGGATGCTCAAGCGCGCCCGTTCGGAATTTAGCGGCGTCCGGCTCCACAATTCGCGCAACATCGGTCAGGCCGATGCCTATGCGGCGGCGCAGGCGGTTGCCCATTCGCGCCCAAAGCGACTGAAAGCATCCCGATGGAGGACCTCGTGCTCAGCCTTGCCGCGATGGGAATCGAAATCGCCGTGGCTCTGGAGGCTCCGGCCGATACCGCTCGGTGGTTGAGGGCAGGGCTTGGGCCCGGCTGTCGGGGATAGTGATGTAAGCCGGGCCCCGCTGGAAATCGCCGCCGCCGCTGGCCTGACTTCGCCGGTCCAAGCCTCGTGCCCGTGCGGGCGATTTTGGCTTTGCACTTAATACGAAACCGAACTAAATGAAACAGATCCGAAGGCTACGAAGCTAGGAGAGCCCAAATGCTCAAACTATACGGCGCAAACATTTCGCCCTTTGTGCGCAAGACCCGCGTGTTTTTGGCGGAGAAGGGGCTGCAATACGAGTACGAACAGCTCTCTCCCTTTCCGCCAAGCGAGAAGCTGTGCCGGCTAAGCCCGTTGGGACGAATTCCTGCATTTCAGGACGGCGACAAGACGATGGCGGACTCGTCGATCATCTGCGCCTACCTCGAGAAGACTCATCCGCAGCCGGCGCTTTATCCGGGAGAACCCTACGACTATGCGCGGGCTCTTTACTTCGAAGAATATGGTGACGGGGGTCTTGCCCCAATCATTGGGCCGAGGATTTTCTTCAACAAAATTGTCGGTCCTTGCTGATGAAGCGTCCGGTCGACGAGCAGCTTGCCCTAACCGCGGTCGAGAAAGACCTGCCGCCGCTGTTCGACTACCTTGAGAGCAGCTTGAACGGCGATTTTCTGGTCGGCAACAAGCTTACCATCGGTGACATCGGGGTCTCGACTCAGTTCGTGAACCTCAAGCACGCCGGTTACAAAGTTGAGAGCGCCAGGTGGCCCAAACTAGCAGTCTATGTCGAGCGGATGCATTCGCGTCCTTCGTTTAAGGCAGCAATCGACGAAGAACTGAACATCTACCACTTCAAGCATTAGAATCGAAAAGTCGGGGAGGAGCGCGTCCCAATCCGAAGCGCCTCCCCGTAGGCTCAGTGCGCCTTGGCGCTTGTCTTCCGGGTTCGCGCTTGACAATCACCACCGGCCTTACTTAGACCTTGGTAGCCAGCATTCCCGTCTGCGTGATCTGATCAATAAATTAGCCGTCGCGCCACGGACGCAATTAGGAGCATCAAATGAAAGCCGCCGTCTTCCATGGACCCAATCAGCCTTTGAGTATCGAGGAGGTAGATATCGACAAACCCAAGCCGCACGAAGTGCTGATCCGCACGGTAGCCAGCGGGGTATGTCATAGTGACCTCCACTTCGTCGACGGACTATACAATTACCCGGCCCCCGCGGTGCTTGGCCACGAGGCGGCCGGGATCGTCGAGGAAGTCGGCTCGGAGGTCTCCTACGTCAAGAAGGGCGATCACGTGATCTGCTGTCTGTCGGTCTTCTGCGGTGCGTGTCAGTACTGCATGTCGGGCCGCCCGAACCTGTGCCAGGGCAAGGCCCAGACCCAGCGGGCGCATAGCGATAAGCCGCGGCTTAGCCAGAAAGGCCAGCCGGTCTTACAGTTTGCCGACTTGTCGAGCTACGCGGAGCAAATGCTCGTACACGAGAACGCCACAGTGAAGATCGGCGACGACGTACCACTTCCCCAGGCCGCGTTGATCGGATGCGGCGTCACCACCGGAATGGGCGCGGCGTTGAACACCGCGAAGGTACAGCCCGGTTCAACGGTCGCCGTCTTCGGCGCGGGCGGGGTGGGGCTGGCCGCGATCCAGGGTGCGAAGATCGGTGGAGCGCGCATGGTAATCGCGGTGGACAAGTTCGAGGGCAAACTCGCCACTGCCCGCCGACTCGGCGCTACCCACACCGTCGATGCTTCTTCCACCGACCCGGTCGCGGCAATCCGCGAGCTTACCGGCGGCGGAGTCGATTACTCCTTCGAGGCAATCGGCCTCAAAGCGGTAGCCGAACAGGCCTTCTCCTGCCTTGCGCCCGATGGAACCGCGACCATCATCGGGATGATTCCGGTAGGTCAGAAAATCGAAATCGACGGTTGGGAGCTGATGTGGGCCCAGAAGAAGGTGCAGGGTACCAACATGGGCTCCAATCGTTTCCGGATCGACATGCCGCGCTATATCGATTTCTACAAGCAGGGCCGCCTGAACCTCGACGACATGATTAGCAAGCGCCTGAAGCTTCATCAGGTGAACGAAGCCTTTCGCCTGATGAAGGCCGGGGAAGTCGCGCGCAGCGTGCTTGAATTCAGTTAGGCCAAAAACTGACGGTGTGCCGAATAGAGGTTTTCGATGCCGCTGAATCCCAAAGTTAAGGCGATGCTCGAGGAGATGGTGGCCTCGAAAACTCCGGGCCTGACGAGCTTACCGCCGCCCGAGTCACGGCGCATGGCTCGAACAATGTTCGCTCAGATGGCGCCCTCCGAACCCGTGGGAAGTGTCGTAGACCGCGCGATTCCCGGTCCGGGCGGATCAATCCCGATCCGAATCTACCGGCCCGCTCTTACTCAGCCGCTTCCGATCCTAGTGTTCTTGCACGGCGGCGGGTTCGTGATCGGAGATCTCGAGACCCACGACGCGGTTTGCCGCGCGCTTACCAATCGCGCGCAATGCGTGACACTTTCCGTCGATTACCGTCTCGCACCGGAGCACCCCGCCCCCGCCGCGGGCGACGATTGCTACGCCGCGACCAATTGGGCTTATGACAATGCGAAATCACTCGGCGTCGATCCAAAGAGACTGGCGGTCGGCGGCGACAGTGCCGGCGGCAATCTCGCGGCGGTTGTGACCTTGATGGGGCGTGACCG
>DASXNP010000487.1:0-8661 GCA_036494985.1 Binataceae bacterium (SeqCode) | reverse complement strand
CACCAGCACCGAGCCGGGCACCCCCGCCTCAAGATCGCCGATTTGGTAGCTGATGCGCTTGTCGTCGCCGACCAACGGCTCGCCGAGCGCATAGATTTCCGGACTGGCACGAAACGCCTCTTTTATCTGCACGCCCTGGGTCAGCAATAGATCGATTCGCCCATTGCGAATCGAGACCGCCCGCAGCCCTTGCAATTCGTCGTCGAAGATACCGGGGATCTCGGCCGAGTCGCCGATGAAATGGTACTTGCCGTTGGAATCGTTAGCGATGCGCTGCAAGAGCTTTTCGTTGAATTCCACCCCAACGCCCATCGCGGAGAACGACAACTGTCCTTTGTTCTGCGACACAATGTCGAGGCAAGCCATCTCTTCGTAGGTTTGTCCGTCGGTAAGTACGAGGATGCGATTCAAACGATCG
The DNA here is from genome assembly GCA_036494985.1 of Binataceae bacterium (SeqCode). Lineage (GTDB taxonomy): Bacteria > Desulfobacterota > Binatia > Binatales > Binataceae > DASXNP01. The sequence goes on along the minus strand of DASXNP010000487.1, from coordinate 8,243 downwards.
CTGGTGAAATTCTTCTTAACCTCATCAATTGCGGCCTTCATTCCAAGCGCCATCTGAGTGCCGCCGCCGATTTCAAGCAAATCGATGTCGTCGATCGCGGCCTTCACCTTCGCCTTGTCAAGCGCCTGATCGCCAGATGCAACAACTTGGGCTTTGTCGGCGAAGGCTACGATCGTGACCTTGTCTTGCGGGGTGAGGTTATCGACCAGAAACTTAACCGCTTCGGTCACGAACTCCAACCGCTTCTCCTCGTACATCGAGCCCGATCGATCGAGCACAACTCCGAGATTGAGCGGCAGGCGCGCTCCTGATCCGCCCGCACCGCCATGGGCCGTCGCTTCGAGCAACACGTATAGAACATAATTTTCGGCGCTCGAGAGCACGTGCTCGCTGCTGGGAAGCGCCTCAAAGGTAAGCGGTCCGGCCATCTGCGGTAATTCTCCCCCCGATATTGTAAGGGCAATATCGTCGAGTTGGCAACTCGCAGTGGGCGCTGCGAGCTCGTGGTTAACTGGTTTTAGGGCAAAGTGCATCCCTCCGCCTGCAGCCTCGGGAATGCAAGCCGCGCGGGCGTCACCCTGAAACCAGCGCGTGGACGCGCTGGCCAAGGCCCAAGCTGGTGCTGATGCATGGTGAAAAACAACCCGATGAGCCTTCGCTGATTGTGCAAGCGTCGCGGATTGGTCGTCGCGCTCTTGAGGTGGCTAAAAGCGGTTCGGCTCTCCCTGGGCCGAAGTTCTATAACACTGAAGCTACTGCCAGAAGCGAACTTCATGCTTGGGTGCCTTAAGCCAAGAAGGACTCTGTCGAGCCCTTGATCGAATCGTCGGGCAACGCCTTTGGCCGCCGCGGTCACCAAAGGCGAACCATGACTTGTTTGGTCGACAGCGGGCGCACGGGGTCCTTTGAGGATTCGCCGGAGTTTGAGTTATGCTTCCACCGCAGCGCACCCGGTTCTTTGGATACCGGCTAGTGGTCGTCGGGGCGCGATTAAATTTTGGGGTGAATCAATCATGAGTCTTCGTGGCAAAGGTGCAATCGTTGGTCTCGGCGCGACCAAGATGGGCCGCAACTACGACCATCACACCGCAATGGGATTTGCGATCGAAGCCGTCCAACTGGCGCTCGACGATGCGGGGCTTAAGCGCTCCGACCTCGACGGTCTGCTGGTGAATCCCGGCGTCACCTGGATGGATAACGCGATGGCGTCGTTTTCGATGCAGCAGGCCATGGGGCTGACCGATCTGCGTCTGACCGCCACGATGAATCTCGGCGGCGCGTCGGCGGCCGCCATGATCATGCACGCGATTCAGTCGATCGACGCAGGGATGGCGAATACGGTGGCTTGCGTATTTGCCGATGCGCCCCTGAAACCCCCCGCACCCAAAGCGCCCGGGGGTAAGGCCGCCGGGTCGGCGGCGGCATACGGATTTGCGCGCGGCCTCGATGCGTACTACGGACAGTTTGGAGTAAACGCCGCCTATGCGTTCGTCGCTCGCCGCCACATGGATACCTACGGTACCACCCAGGACCATCTCGGCGAGGTCGCCGTCGCGCAGCGCAAGTGGGCCAATCTCAATCCTGAGGCTCAGTTCTTTGCTCAGCCGATGACGATGGACGATTACAATTCGTCGCGTTGGGTGGTCGAACCATTCCACCTTTACGATTGCTGCCTGGTTTCCAACGGCGGATGCGCGGTAGTCGTGACTTCGGCGGAGCGCGCCAAGGCCCTTAAAAAGCCGCCGGTCTACGTGCTCGGGATGGGTCAAGGCCATCCCGGCGGTGATCCTTTGGACACCCTGACCTCGGGCGCGCCGCTTGCGAAGGAGACCGCCTTTAAAATGGCGGGAATCGGGCTGCGGGACATCGACGTAGTCGAGCTTTACGATTGCTACTCCTTCACGGTGCTGGTCACGCTGGAGGACTACGGTTTTTGCTCCAAGGGCGAGGGGGGCCCATTTGTTTCGCACGGTCGCACCGCCCCCGGCGGCGAATTGCCGGTAAACACCGGCGGCGGCCAGCTGAGCTCGTTCTACATGTGGGGCATGACGCCGATTTGCGAGGGGATAATCCAGGCGCGAGGTGAGGGCGGCAAGCGTCAGGCAAAGGCGCACGACGTATGCCTGGTTTCAGGCAATGGGGGAATCCTCTCGACCCACTCGTCGCTGGTTTTAAGCAGCCAGCTCTAAGCCGGTAGGAACGGATCCGGCCGCATATTCGCCGACGAGCGTTTCTACGTTTAATCTCCTTTAAGCCGTTGTTAACCAAGCATAGGTAGGATTCGCCATGCCTGAGATTGCCAAACCAGTTCCCCCAATTACGCCCGAAATGGCGCCGTTCTTCGATGGCTGCCGCCACCAACGTCTAATGATCCAGAGGTGTGACGCGTGCGGTACGCTTAGATTTCCCGCCCGCGAGCAGTGTGCCCATTGCCTGTCCACGACTTCGAGCTGGGTCGCTGTAAGTGGACGCGGAACGGTGTACAGCTACAATATAATGCATCAGCTCTATCATCCGGCCTTCGCAGCCGAACTGCCGTATGCGGTGGTGGTAATCAAGCTCGACGAAGGTGCGAAGTTTACTTCGAACTTGATCGGAATCAAGCCGCATGACATCAGATGCGGAATGCCGGTTGAAGTGGTGTTCGAGCGGGTCAATGATGACATTACGGTTCCTAAGTTTCGTCCGCGCTCCTGAAGCGGCTTGATCTAGTCCTCGCTTTTCCAATGCCCCAGATGTTGGCCAACCCCCCCATAAGCTTCCTCTCAATCCGTCTTCGAGCGGCGATAGCGCGTGGAACTTTGATAGCAGGGCGGACGCCTAACCGCGTCCGAGGGTCGTAATGTTCGAGCTCGACCAAAAGTATCTTCAAAAACTAGTTGGACTGTCGTCCGACATTGTGATCGCCGTCGAAAGCGGCGGGAGGATCATCTACTTCAACGAAGGCGCGCGCAGCGCGCTGAAATTCAAGGCCGAGGAGATCATCGGCCGCAGCGTTGAAGAGATTTATCCAACCCGCGAGGAAGCCAAGCGGGTGATGAAAGCGATGCGCACCTCGAGCGATTCCGGTCGCCTGGCGAGCTTCGAGACGGTCTTCAAGACCAAAGCAGGAGAACTCATACCGGTTGCGATGTCGGGTTCGGTAATACGCGGCGACCAGGGCGAAGAGATGGGATCAATCGGCTTTGCGCGCGACATTCGCCCGATGCGGCGCCGCGACCAGCTCGCCACGGTGGGCGAGCTGGCTGTCACGCTGGCACATAAGATCAATAATCCGCTCGAAACCATCGTCAACCGGCTCGACCTAATTGCCCATACGATCGAGGATCGATGCTCGGACGCGCAACAGGCGCTCGAGAACGAGCGCATCAGCTCGATTCGAAATGCCATCGAGCGAATCCGCCAGACGCTTACGCGGCTCGATGAGATGGCTCGCGACGGCATCTACCGCACCATGCCTTACCTCACGGGGCGGATCATGATGGATCTCAGCGAAGAAACGCCCTCCGGCGCCGGATCGTCCGCGGTGGAGGCCCCCGCTGCTCAAAATGGAATTTCCCCGCCCTCCGACGACTCGGACGTGGCCGGGATGCATGTGTTGGTTGTAGACGACGACGCCTCGGTGCTCAGTTCGGTGGCCGACGTGCTGCGCGCCGAGGGCTGTGTCGTGTTCACCGCGGAGCGGCCCAGCTACGCGCTGGGACTACTGCGCAACATCAAGATCGACGTGGTGGTGTCCGACGTGGTGATGCCCGAGATGGACGGCTATGACTTTTACATGCGGATCAAGGAGGAGATGCCGGGCTGCCCGGTAATCCTGATGACCGGCTACCTTTACGACAAGGATCACATCATGAAGCGCGCGCGAGTCGAGGGGCTGAAGTGTGCGCTGTTCAACAAGCCGGTAAATCCCAAGATGCTGCGCAAAGCGCTGGTGGAGGCGCGCAAAAATCCACCACCCTCGCGTCCGCCGCTGCTTACTTAGAATCGACCGCGCCGGGAATGAGCCTAGCGCGTGTGGGCTTGATACCGTCGATCGGCGGCAGAAAATTACTCGCCCAATCGCCGCACGAGTCCCCGCTCGGCCGGCGCGGCTTCTACGGCTTTTGGCTGCCTTCTCAGTTCATTATATTCCCGGCATCGACGTTGATCGTCTGTCCGGTCACGCCCGCCGAGGTCTCGGTTACGAGGAACACCGACACCCGTGCGACTTCGTCCTCGGTCACCATCCGTTGCAATGCGGACTGCGAGGTGAATCCGCGTTTGACCTGCTCGTAGGGCTGGCCGAGCGATTCGGCTCGCGCTCGAATCACGCGCTCGATTCGCGGTCCTTCAACTGCGCCCGGGCAGATGCAATTGACCCGCACGCCGGCGCTACCCCATTCTCCGGCCAGCGTCTGGGTCAGCCCGATCATCGCCCACTTCGACGCCGCATACGGCGATCGCAGCGGATAGCCCCGCCGCCCGGCGCCCGATGAAATCATCAGGATGTTGCCCGACTTTTGGCGCTCCATGATCGGCAGCGCTGCCCGCGACGCCAGCCACGCGCCGGTCAGGTTGATATCGATGGTCTCTTGCCATTCGGCCAGCGCCATCTCAGTGCATCGCTTAGTCGGCCCCGAGATCCCGGCGTTGTTCACCAGGATATCGACGCGACCGAACTCATCGATCGCCCGCTTCACCAGCGCCGCGCAATCGGCCTCCTTGGCGACATCGGTCGGTATCGCAATTGCCGTTGAGCCCCGCTTTAGCAACGCCGCGCAGGTCTCTTCCAATTGCGGCACGCTGCGCGCCGCCAATACCAGCTTCGCGCCGGCTTGCGCGTATCGCTCGGCGATGAGCCTGCCGATTCCGTATCCGCCGCCGGTGACTATTGCCACTTTGTCGCTTAGTTCATTCATTTCGATTCCTTTCACATCGCACTTTGCTTGGCCGGCGGCCTATTTTTGGACTTTGCCGGCGACAGTTTGGCGACTCTACTTCCTAAGCCGCGTCTCTTCCAGCAAGCTAACACGATCGCAAACCCGATTACTTGTGTACGCTCGCGCCGCGCCAATATGATCGACCATTTGATGGAATCCCCGCAGCCCGATCCGGCCTTAGCCCCCCCGCCCACCGCTCCAGGCGCAACTCCCACCGCGCTTTACGGCAATCTCATCCGCGTCGGTCTCATCCTGGCGATCGTAGGTGGATCCGCAGACTTGCTCTTGCGCCACGCGCAACTCTTCGAAAACCCAGCGGGGATCAAGACCGAGGTGTTGTCATGGGGTCTTTGGGGTCCCGCGGCCTTCGTAGTTCTTTATGCGGTCGGCCCCTCCTTCCTGATTCCGGGCGCGATCATGACCGCCGCCGCCGGTGCGGCGTTCGGCCCGTGGTGGGGTTCGCTATGGTCGCTGATCGGCGCGAATCTCGGCGCGCTAATCGCATTCACCATGGGGCGCTATCTCGGGCGGGGCTTCGTCGAAGGCGCGGTGGGTGCACGCTTCAAGCCCTTCTTCGGACGCATCGCGCGCAACGGCTTCAACATTATCCTCTACCTGCGCATCGTTCCGGTGATTCCGTACAACGCGCTCAATCTGATCGCCGGCGCATCGCCGATCGGCTTCTCGGATTACTTCTGGGCCAGCATTATCGGGATGGTTCCCGGGACGATCGCATTCGCTTTCTTTGGCAGCCAGATCTGGAACCCGCGCTCGCCTAAGTTCTTTCTGGGCATCGCGATGATCCTCGCTTCGATCGGCGCGGGCGAGCTCTATCGCCGCCGCTCCCAGATCAAACTCGACACTTAAGCGCTGGCGCCTTACTTGCCGCGGCCGTCGACCGAAGACGAGCGCGGTAAGCCGCTGGATCGAAAGATCTACTCGCCCTCATGGCTCCTGGCCGGCCGGCTCGGCATCACGGGGGAATTCAGCAGTTGTAGACCGCGAAGGCCTAAGCGCCTACCGCCCGGCGCAATTCACCCCGGTCCGGAAGCGAATCAGACAGCGCGAAGACTCTCCGAACCCGCGCCTGGACGTCTTTGCGCCCTTGAGCCGGGGGCCTTAGGTACCCACTTCCCAGCTCGCCAGGTAGTGTTTCTGCTCGGGCGTCAGTTCGTCGATCGTGATGCCCATAGCCGCGAGCTTCAGGCTCGCCACATCGTCTACCAGGTCTTGCGGCACGTCGTGCACCTTCACCTCCAGCTTTACGCCACTTACCACCCAGCTTGAGGCGAGCGCCTGGGTTGCAAAGCTCATGTCCATCACTTGCGCTGGATGACCCTCCGCGCACGCCAGGTTCACCAACCGTCCTTGCCCGAGAACATAGATCCGCCGCCCGTTGACCAGATCATACCCGTCGACGTTGTGTGCGACCCCGTTGTTGATCTTGACGGCCGCGTCGTTCAGATAGGCCACGTCGATCTCGACGTCGAAATGGCCCGAGTTGCATACGATCGCGCCGTCCTTCATCACGTTAAGCTGATCGGAGCGAATTACGTGCTTGTCGCCGGTGGCCGTTATGAAAATGTCGCCGATCGGTGCGGCATCCTGCATCGGCATCACGCGAAAGCCGTCCATCGCGGCCTCCAGCGCGCGCACCGGGTTTACTTCGGTCACGATTACGTTGGCGCCCATTCCGCGCGCCCGCGATGCAATCCCGCGACCGCACCACCCGTACCCGCCGATCACCACCACCGATCCGGCGAGCAGCACCCCGGTTGCGCGAATCACGCCGTCAAGCGTCGATTGTCCCGTGCCGTAGCGATTATCGAACAAGTATTTGGTCTGCGCGTCGTTGACCGCCACCACCGGAATCTTGAGCGCGCCGTTCTTTTCCATCGCGCGCAGCCGAATTACGCCGGTGGTGGTCTCTTCCATGCTGGCGGTCACATCCTTCGCCTGCGCGGCGTACTCGGTATGCAGCAAGTTCACAAGATCCGCGCCGTCGTCCATCGTGATACTGGGCCGCCGTTCGAGTACCGAGCGCAGATGGCTGTAGTAAGTGTCCCGCTTCGCACCGTGGACCGCATACGTGTCGATCCCATAATGCTTGGTCAGTGCGGCTGCCACATCGTCCTGCGTCGAGAGCGGATTTGATGCGCAGCACATCACTTCGGCGCCTCCGGCTTTCAAAGCCCGGAGCAGGTTGGCGGTTTCGCAGGTAATATGCAGACAGGCCGCCATCTTCAGTCCCCTAAGCGGCTGCTCCGTGCTGAACCGCTCGCGAATCGCGCGCAGCACGGGCATTTGTTGGTCCGCCCATTCGACTCGCTTGCGGCCCGCGTCGGCAAACGCCAGATCCTTGACGTCGTGCCTTGGAATCCCGCTCCCGGTGGGACTGGATTGTTTACTCCCGCCTTTTGACACAGATTGAACCCCTGCTTGGATTTGGTTTGGGTCGGAGAATTCGCTCTAGTAGCGTCAATTCACCGCTCACTTGCGCCCGTTCAGTCCGAAGGCGCCTTGCAGCTGATCGACCATATTCGGCTCCTCCCACGGGAACAACCCGCCGGCGGGCTTACGTCCGAAATGACCGTAGCTCGCGGTCGCCTGATAGATCGGGCGCTTTAACCGCAGGGTCTTGATAATTCCCGCCGGCCGGAAATCGAACAGCTCGCGCAGCGTGGCCGAAAGTCGTTGGTCGGGCACCACCCCGGTGTCGAAGGTGTCGACTAGAATCGAAAGCGGTTCGGCAACGCCGATCGCATAGGCGACCTGGATTTCGCATTTCTTAGCGAGTCCCGCCGCGATCACGTTCTTTGCGACATAACGCGCCATGTAGCAGGCCGAGCGATCGACCTTGCTGGGGTCCTTGCCCGAGAACGCCCCACCGCCGTGGCGACCGTAGCCGCCGTAGGTGTCGACGATTATTTTGCGACCAGTTAACCCGCAGTCGCCCTGCGGCCCGCCGATCACGAAACGTCCGGTAGGATTTATATGATAGACTGTAGACTTGTCGAGGTACGGCGCCGGGATGACCCGCTTAATCACCTCCTCGATCATCGCTTCGCGCAGGGTTTCATGCTTCACCTCGGGACTGTGCTGGGTGGAGATCACCACCGCCGACACCGCCGCCGGCCGCCCGTCGGCGTATCTTACCGTCACCTGGCTCTTCGCGTCGGGCCGCAAAAAGTCAAACTGCTTCGCCTTGCGGATCGCGGTCAGATGCTCCATCAGCCGATGCGCCAGCGAGATCGGCAGCGGCATCTGCTCGGCTGTTTCATCGCAGGCGAAGCCGAACATCAAGCCTTGATCCCCTGCGCC
>DASXNP010000486.1:0-2167 GCA_036494985.1 Binataceae bacterium (SeqCode) | reverse complement strand
ATCAAAGGAACCCAGCCTCCGTCCGCGAGCGTGGCCGGGTTGTTATCCAGATCGCCCAGTTGGATCGCCGTGATGGGCCGCCAGAAACTGTACGTGTACTTGGCGTCCCAACAACCGATGATCGAGTCTGCGATTCCCAGGTTCACCATCGCGAGCACGCGAGCATTCTGCACCAACGAGAATTTATGTTGCGCCGCAACCGAGGTTGCCACTTGGTCCCAATAGTCTGGCGGATTCCCTACCTGCCAGAATGTTGCATAGAGGTTTTGGTCGGCGGTTCTAGAGGTGCTCGCGGCGCTGCCCATCAATTTGGTCTCGTTGAAGTCAGCCGTATATTGGTCACTCGTCATCGCAGGCGGCCCGGGTGGACGAAACTGCGAAGGGGAGCGCAACACCCATGGTGTAGTTGTCGCTAACTGCGGCACCAGTCCGGGCGCATTTGCGGGCGGGGTTGGCCGCCACTGGCCGGCTTGCGTGCCACCCAGATACGGCGAAACAGTGTTCGAGAACCCGTCTTGACTCCGCCATGTCCAGATCTGGTCGGCAACGCTTTGGCCCCACGCCACGCCGGCCTGGATCGCGCTCTTCGAATCCTTGATTGCGGCCAGAGACGCAGTGCGCTGCTGATCGAATTTGTCCTGCTGGGCGGGAAAGAGCCGCACCAGGTTTGCGTACGCGGCCTGAACGGCAGCGGCGCCCTCCGACGCTCCAGACGGGCCAAACGGTGGGACATAAATCGGCGTATAGCGCCGATCTATTCCGTTCACGGCGTCGAACACTCCCGCTTGAACAATAGCCGCGACTCGTGTAGAAACCGGCGCGGGTGTAACGGGCGCGGTGAGCACTGCTTTGAGCATTACCTGGTTCCAATCGGTGACCTCATCTGCCGTCGCAATACTGCACGCGGCGATCAGGCTTGTTGTCAACAAAACTATAGTCTTCATTCCTGCTCCCAGTCGCGACGTTGTGAATTTCGACCGGGCTTGAGGTCGACCGCCGCGATTGCCTGCGATGTAGCGTGCATTGTGCCTCGTAGTCCGTTGCATGTAGCCTGCATGGAATGTGGATGACTCGCTATCTGCTGATTTTGAAACGGTTATGACGCCGTGTGACTCTGTTATCAAAATGTGTAAAACTACTATGATCCTTGGACAGGTTAAGCCGTGCATCGAAAAGTTGCCTCTTTCAGTCCCTTCGAGTTTGATGCTCAAACGACTGAGTTGCGCAAGCACGGATTGCGGTTGAAGCTTCCAGGCCAGCCGGCCCAGGTTTTACAGGTCCTTATCGAACGCGCGGGAGAGGTGGTCACTCGTGAGGAACTGCAGAAACTCCTTTGGCCCGCCGAGACATACGGAGACTTTGATCAGGGTTTAAACACAGCCATAAAGCGGCTTCGCGCAGCCCTGGGCGATTCCGCTCAGACGCCGCGCTTCATCGAAACTGTTGCCCGGCGCGGCTATCGCTTTATCGCGCCCGTTCAGTTCGCCCTTCCCGTTCAGTTCGCCATTGAGGATGTTCCTGCAGATCGTCGCCAGCCGGACCCTGGTCTCACGCCGGCTCCTTCGCCCGCTCCCTTTCGTCGTTTTCGGCTGCTGACGATTGCAGGAGTTGTAATCGCCGTAGCCGGGTTAATCGTTTGGAGCTACTCACGGCGCGTGATCGCCCAATCCGCGCCCATCCGATCTCTGGCCGTGCTTCCCCTCGCAAACCTATCGGGGCCTGACCAGGATTACTTCGTCGATGGAATGGCAGACGCCTTGCGGCAAAAGCTGCAGCTCATCAAATCCGTTCGCGTGATTTCCCGCACTTCCTCGATGCACTATTCAGATAACCGCAAGGCACTCCCCGATGTCGCCCATGAGTTGAACGTGGATGCCGTCGTGGAGGGGGCAGTGCAGCGGTCCGGAAACCGGCTCATGCTCTCAATAGCGCTGACCCGCGTGGAGCCTGAGCGGCGGATTTGGAGCAATACCTTTGAAAGCGACGTCGAAGATGTTCTTGCGCTCGAAGCGACGCTGGCCGGTAGGATCGCCGATGAAATCAAGGTAAACCTTGCTTCACCGGACCGGGCGAGGCTTATGGCCACGCGCCGCGTAGACCCAGCCGCGTATCTGGCTTACGCGAGGGGCAGGCAGGCTTGGAATAAACGTTCGCAACAGGATTTGAC
>DASXNP010000485.1:0-2466 GCA_036494985.1 Binataceae bacterium (SeqCode) | reverse complement strand
GGGTTCAGTTGGGGCTACAACCGCCGGGAGATCTGGGTAGATCGCGGTTGCCAAGCGGAATTCTCGCTCAATGACGATCGGTATCCGGCAAGTCCTGTGAGCAGGGTAGAACCGGGGACCAACTTGCCTGTGCGAACCAATGAGCCGATTGAGACGCATTCACGCGATGGACGCGTCTACTACGGCCGAATCGCGGACGACATTCGGGGTAGCGATGGGCAAATAGCGATACCGCGCGGATCGGATGTCGAGTTGATCGTCCGGCGGGCTCGCGACAACGATCTGATCCTGGATATCGAGTCCATCACAGCCTATGGCCAGCGTTACGCCATCGATACTCAAGCCGAACGGCTAGAGAGCTCGAATCGCGACGGTGTGGGCGCGAACAAGCGCACCGGCGAATTCGTCGGCGGCGGAGCAGTGCTCGGGACTATTCTTGGCGCCATCGCGGGCGGCGGTAAAGGAGCTGCCATTGGCGCGGCGGCTGGTGCGGCTGCGGGGGCGGGTGGCCAAATCCTTACCCAAGGCCGGGAAGTGCGGGTGCCGGCCGAGAGCGTCGTGAATTTTCGACTAGATCAGCCGCTGACGGTCAACATACCGGACAACGGCTACGAGCAGAACGGCGAACATTATCACCGCTATCAGGACGCGGGTCCAGGCGGACGTTAACGCGCGCCGGCAGCCTTGGCGGCTGCCTTGGTGAGAATCAGGATGTGCTGACGCGGAAGGGTTTCGATTACCGGCTGCAGAACAAATCCTTCCGCTTCGAGTTCGGTCTTCACTTGCGCGACGGTCATCTTGTGTTCGGGGTTGATCGGGACGTTGGGATCCTCTGCACGATACTCGAGCAACACTAAACGTCCATCGGGCTTGAGCGTTTCGCGGATCTTTCGCAGCATCTGTTGCGGCTGCGAAAACTCGTGATAGACGTCGACCAGCAGAACCAGGTCCATGGTATTCGGCGGAAGCTTGGGATCGGCAACATCGCCCAGCACCGTCACGACGTTGTTGATGTTCGATTTCGCGGCATTCTCGCGCAGCTTTGCGAGCATTTCCGGCTGAAGATCGTTAGCGTAGACCTTGCCTGAAGGCCCCACGCGCTTGGCCATGCGCAGGCTCATATATCCGACGCCCGCCCCGATGTCAGCCACGACCATTCCGGGCTTCAGGTTCAGAGCATCCAAGGCTTTTTCGGGTTGCTCTTCGGTTTCGCGTTCGGGCCGGACTAACCAGTCGGCGCCCCTCATTCCCATGACACCGGCGATCTTACGCCCTGAAACAGGATGCGTCGCTGGAGTTTGGAACGCAGAAGCTCCCCAGACCAACAGGCAAATGCAATTGCGATCCGCCTGGTCATCGCAGCGCTTTCTCAATTTGCACGGATAGTTCCCGCTCGGTAGCGGCGCCCGGATGATACCAGCTCACGATTCCCTTGCGATCCACCAGAGCCAGCGTGGGCGTGGAGCTGGCGCCGTAGCGAGCGAAGTTCGCATTACTTAACGGTGCGGGAAAATCGCCCAACGGCGCGTAGAATTGGCGACGGATGCTTTCAATGTAGGGCTTTTCGACTGCGGGAGGCGCGTCTGCCCCTTCGGCCACGTAGCCGTAGTATTCGGTTGGACCGATCAACGCCAACCCTTGCGGACCGTATTTCTTCACCAGCCCGGCAATAATGGGAACTTCGGCTTTACAATCGGGACACCAATGCGCCCAGAAGAAGAGCAGAATCGCCTTGCCGCGCAGGCTGGCGATGGTCGGAGGCTTGGGGCCGAACCATACGGCCGCGTCCAGCTCCGGCGCAGGCTTGCCTTCCAGGCTCAACAGGTTGATATTTTTCTGGATTCGCTCCTGCTGCGAGGTGCCGGTGTAGGTTTTGAGCTCGGTCCGCAGAAATGCGACGGCTTCGGCGGTTTCTCCTTGCGCTGCCATCACTTGCGCCTGCACCTCGATCGAGGCTCCTATAGCGTAGAGCCATCGCTCGCGACCGACGCGCGGTCCACGCAGATTAGGGAGAGCCATCTGCCGAGTCTGCTCCGCGTAGGCCGTGGCGCGATCGAATTGCTTAGCCGCCAAAGCACCACGCGCCTGCCAACTGATGGCGGCCGCCAGCTCCGAATCGGCTCCGTGGTCGCGCCTGTAGGCCTGGACCAAACGATCCGCTCCCGCCGAGTCGCCCTTGTCGATCGCTGCGCGCACGTCGTCGACGATCCCAGCGAAAGCGCTGGAAGCCAGAAACAGAGCCGCAAGCGCCAATCGCATTTTTGAATTATACCGCCGGAAAAGCGGGAACAACCCCGATTGTTGCGGGCGAGGCATGCCTCGCCCCTACAAAACCAAGGGATTCCGGAAATTTGTAGGGGTCGGGCATGCCCGACCCGGCCGCGCGTTGACAGCACCAGCCCCACTTCGGTAAGCTCAATAAGGTTCTAGAACTCGCAGGAGTACGTCTGTCTTCATGAAAACCTC
>DASXNP010000484.1:0-2064 GCA_036494985.1 Binataceae bacterium (SeqCode) | reverse complement strand
CGATAAACACTACGCCGTTATCAACGATAGACCCGGCGGGAATCTGGAGTTTTGCTCCAAAGGTCGAGATTCTGTATGGGTTGACATTCGACCAGAGCGGCCGTATACTCAGGTCGAATGGCCACCCAAGGAAACGAAAACCGCATTTCTCTCCTGCAGGGCACACTCGACCTTCTGATCCTCCGGACTCTCGTTTTTGGCTCGCAACACGGCCAAGCCATCGCTCGTGCAATTCAACAGCAATCGCAGGATGTCCTCCTGGTCGATCATGGAACGCTGTATCCCGCCCTCCAGCGGCTTGAATCCAGAGGTTGGATCTCCGCCCAGTGGGGCACGTCTACGAATAACCGTCGCGCGCGTTTCTATAAGCTCACGCAATCCGGCCGCCACCAACTCACACACGAGACGAGCCAATGGAAAAAGCTCGCGGCTGCCATCGGACGCATTCTGGAGCCCGAAACCTGAAGGAGTCGCCAATGTTTTGGAAGCGCAAACAACCCGACTTCAACGCCGAAATAGAAGCCCACCTTCAACTGGAAGCCGACCAACTACGCGCCGAAGGTATGTCACCTACCGCTGCGCAGTCTGCTGCCCGCCGCGCCTTCGGGAACCGCACTTCCGCCGAGGAGCGTTTCTACGAATCCACCCGCTGGATGCTGTGCGATCATCTCGTCCGCGATACGCGTTTCGCCGCCCGCGTTCTCGTCAAAGACCCTCGCTTTAGCACCCTGGCGATTCTTGGGCTGGCACTCGGCATCGGACTGAGCACGGCGATTTTTGCTCTGGTTAACACGGCCGCAACGCTGGGGGCTGACACCGTTCAGGACGGCGCCTCCTATGTCACCCTGTCGAGTCTGGCAAAGGGCCGGGAGCGCACCCTCTCCTATGCGGAGTACCGATACTACCGCGATCGGACCACGGCATTTCAGTCCGTGGACTGCTACTCCAGCCGGCAGCGCCTGGTGCTCGGACCCGTCTCGTTCGGCGCGATGCGAATCGATGCCGGAGATGTGGATGCCCGATTTGTCTCCGCGAACTTTCTGAGCTCTCCAGGCCTTTCTCTTGCGCTCGGGCGAAGCTTTTCAGAGCAGGAGCAGCAATCCGCGGCGCCTGTCGCTGTCTTGAATTTCGCGTTCTGGAAGCGGCACTTCGCGGGTGACCCCGGCATACTCGGTAAGACCGTTATGCTCAATGCCTCTGCGATTACCCTGATCGGTATCGCCGGCGCCCGCTATGCTCCAGCCGACCGAACTGCCTTGTATGTCCCGCTGGAGCTCGCACCAGTCTTGCTCCCTCGCGAGAACCCTCTTCGCGATCGTGACGTGAATTGGCTGAACGTAGGCGCCCGATTGCGGCGCGGCATGACGGCGCATCAGGCTCAGGCGGAAGTTGACGTTCTATCAAGCGCCCTTGATAGGAGCCAACCTGCAGCACCACTGGCAGACAGAGTGCTGCTGTCGGGGCACGGGCTGCATGACCCCAAAAGGCGAAACAGTTTTCTCGCGGCTGCCCTGGCCATCATGGCTGCCGTCTCGATGATCCTGCTGATCGCGTGTTCCAATTTGGCCAACCTGCTCCTGGCGCGCGCGGTTGTCCGGCGCCGCGAGATTGGCGTCCGCCTGTCGCTGGGCGCGAGCCGCGCCCGCCTCGTCAGCCAGTTGCTCGTCGAAAGTCTGATGTTGGCTGGCGCCGGCGGCGCGCTCGGCCTGCTTCTCTCGCAGTGGCTGTCGCGGTACCTCGTCGTGCTGACGAACCCGGTGCTCCAGTGGCAAGGTGTGGATCTCCACTCAGACTTTCGCGTGGTCCTTTACGGCGTCCTGCTCTCGCTGGCCGCGGGACTTTCGTTTGGCTTGGCTCCCGCCATCACGGCCACCAGGACGGATTTGGCCCGCGCTCTTCATGCGGAGGGCTTAGCCGGGTCCATGCGCACTTCAGCAGCAGCAGTGTGGTCTCCGAGGAACGTTCTAGTGGTCGTCCCACTTGCTGTCTCCCTGATGTTGTTGACAGGAGCAGCGCTCACTGTCCGGTTTGTCCAACATGTTTACCTCCGAGGATCGGCGATTG
>DASXNP010000483.1:0-6264 GCA_036494985.1 Binataceae bacterium (SeqCode) | reverse complement strand
CGATCCGGCTTGCCGAGCAGATTGCGATGGTCGACGTGATTTCCGGCGGACGCTACCTGTTTGGAGTCGGCCGCGGATACCAAGCAGGCGAGTATCGCGGATTCAACCTCTCGATGGACGAGAGCAAAGCGCGTTTTCACGAAGTGCTCGACATCTGCCTCGGGCTGCTCAGCCAAGATGCCTTTTCCTACCAGGGGAGGTTTCACAAGATCGACAGTGTCTCGATTCTGCCCAAGCCGATTCAGCAGCCTCACCCGCGCGTGTTCGTCACCGTCATGCGTACGCCCGAGAGTTTTCGCTTCGCTGCCGACCGCGGATACGGCGTGGTCAGTGGAAACCCGTATCGGATGGACCCTGATTTTCGCGATGCGTTTATTCTTTATCGCCAAGAACTGGAAAAGCGTGGGCAGACCGAGATGCTGGAGGAGTTCTGGTCGCTCGCCCAGACCTTCGTCAATCCCAAAGAGCGCACCGCTTTCGAGATCCCGCGCGATTCGACGAATTCATACATGCAGTCGTTCGCGAAACACGGCACCCCGCGCCAGGCCGATGGGACTCTATCGGCTGACTACGCAAGGTACGGCGACGACTGGGATGCTTTTCTGAAAACCGACTATGACCGCCAGGCGCGCGGCGACAATTTCCTAATCGGCAGCCCGCAGGCGGTGGTCGACAAGATCGGCAAGTTGCGCGAAGAGGGCATGAAGAATTTCATTCTCTGGTTCAATCGCGGCGGCGCGATCCCGCAAAAGGAGGTGCTGGCTGCGATGGAACTGTTCGCTGCCAAAGTGATGCCTCAGTTTGCCGATCGGGTCTCGCCCCGAGCCGAAACGTCGTCGACCGCGATGCCCGCCGCCAGGTGAGGCGCGGCGACGGCTTCGGCATGTGCCGCAGGCGCGCGGCCGTCGTGCCCCAGCAAGATTGAAAGAAAATTCAGCGACGGTAGGTAGTCGCCCGCCACCTTCAGACACACGGTAAATGGGGTCGCCAGGATCAAGCCCACTGGCCCCCACAGCCACCCCCAAAACATCGCCGAGACCAGCAGCGCGACCGGCGAGATCCCTACCCCGGCGCCGATCCAGAACGGTTCAAGCAGTTGGCTTATGATCAGATCGATTAGGACGAAACTTGTAAATGTTTCGATCGCCGGTCTCCACTCGGGAAATACCGCGATCGCAACCAGCGTCGCCAACGCGCCGCAGGCGATGACACCCAGATAGGGAATGTATCTGAGCGCGAAAGCCATAAGCGCCCAGAGCATCGGCCTTGGCAGGCCGAGAAACCACATCGACGCCCCCACCATCGCGCCAAAGGCAAAGTTGATCACGGTAAGCCGGAATAGATACTGGCTAACTGAATCACCGACGGTATCCAAAGCTTCGGGTGGTATCGCCACCGAAGCTTGGGCGGAAATCCTGACCAAGCGGTCGCGCAGATCGGCACGATAAAACAGCAGGAAGAAGAGCAGTACCAGCACGATTGACAGTTGGCCTAGTGCCGCCAGGATCGGCAAAGTCGGACTGATTTTTTCACTAACCGAAGGCGGCGGCGGAAGCGCCTGCACCACCGGCGGTTGACGCCGCTTGTGTTCGGACTTGCTCAACTGCTGGCGGATGTCTTCGATTGCCCCCTCGATTCTTTGAATGATCGGCGGAGCGCCGATTTGAATCGCGTTGATCTTGTCGGCGATGTTGTCGGAATAGTCGACCAGGTCGTCCGCCATGTTGCCCAGTTCAACCGTAAAGTAGTAGGAGGCTATCGTGATCGCACCGACCGCGAGCACCACCGAAAGCAGGGTGCCTGGCAGGCGGCCCAGAAATCGCTCTACCAGATTAGCCATCGGGCTGAGCAGCAGCGCCAGCACCGCTGCGACCGCGAGCGGCATCAATATGTCCTTGGCGATGTAGAGAACCGCGCCGGCCACCACGACTCCGAGCAGCGCGCGGGCGGTCGATCCGGAAGCCAATTGCGGAACTTCCCGGACCGAGGGAGAATCGGAACCATCCAAGCCGCTTTCAGTCACCCGACGACCTTCACCAATCTCTCGCCCGAGGCACTCTCACTGGCAATCTACGGCGTTGCGGGCGGGGAGCTGCGCATACCATTTGCCGCTGTCTTTGATGGTTCGTTTTTGGGTCTTGAAGTCGCAGTGGATGATTCCGAAGCGCTGCGCGAAGCCCTCGGCCCATTCGAAATTATCGGTCGAGGTCCACGCAAAGTACCCCCGCACGTCCGCGCCGGCGGCAATCGCCTTGCCAACCTCGCCAATGTAACGGCGCAGAAAGCTTATCCTTCGATCATCGCGGACTTCGCCCGCTGAATCCGGGGCATCGCCGTATGAGCATCCGTTCTCGGTCACAAAGATCGCGGGCCGGTCATAGTCTTTGGTGATTCTCAAGATCATCTCCGACAGCGCCTGGGGATAGACCTCCCAGCCGAAATCGGTGAATTCGTCGCCCTTGGGGCGCACCAGCGCGACGCCGAGGTTGGGGTCTGCTTGATCGTGCGCAACCACGGCCCGCGTATAGAGATTGATGCCGATGAAATCGAGCGGGGCCCGTAAGGCTTCCATATCGCCGGGCTGAACTCCGAGCCGTTGCTCTTGATCGCCGGTCAGATAGGCCTGCGGGTAGCGCCCGCGTATCGCGGTTTCAAGAAACCAGAGATTATAGAAGCGATGCCACCGTTCGGCGGCCGCGACATCCTCGGGCGACTGGGTTCGCGGATGCACCGGCGACATGCTGAACGCCGAGCCGATGCGAAGCCCTTTGTGCTTGGTGGCGCGCAGCGCCCGCGCCGCCATTCCCTGGGCAAGGTTCACGACGTGCGTCGCTCGAATCGCAATCGCCGAGTCGCGAATCCCCGGTGCGTGGATTCCCCACCAGTGGCCGAGGATGCTAAAAATCCAAGGCTCGTTGAAAATCATCCAATTCCGGACCCGATCGCCCAACTTGTCGACCACCACCGCCGCATAGTCGGCGAACGCGGCCGCCGTATCGCGATTTGCCCAGCCACCCGTATCTTGCAGCGCTTGCGGCAAGTCCCAATGATACAGCGTCACGAAGGGCTCTATGCCGCTCTTCAGCAGCTCGTCGACCACGCGGCTGTAGAAATCGATTCCCTTCTGATTCGCAGGCCCCCGACCACTGGCGATCACGCGCGACCATGCGATCGAGAATCGCGACCCGGTCAAGCCGAGCTGCTTCATCAGCGCGATGTCACCTTGGTAGCGGTGGTAAAAGTCGCAGGCCACATCGCCCGTGTCGCCGGTCTTAATCTTGCCCGGCGTGTGCGCAAATCGATCCCAGATCGATTCTCCGCGCCCGTCCTCATTCCAGGCGCCTTCGATTTGATAGGCAGCGGTCGCCGTACCCCACAGAAATCCCGCCGGGAAACTGATCGTCGTCATGCGCGAGTTCTATAGCACACACCGCCAGTTTTCTTTATCGGCGAAAGGCGCGCGAAATCTCAAACGGCCCGCGAACGATGCGCCCTAGGCCGGATCAAATTCGATATGAAGCTGCCTTAGACCGCGCAGGATGAAACTGGGTGTGCCTGAAATCGTTGCCGTCTTGCGCCAGACGGATGTTCCGAATCCGGCTCAGCAACGCTTCAAACCCGACTTTTGCTTCCATAAGCGAGCGCCGCGCCGATGCAAAAGTGAACGCCTTGACCGAATGCCAGCGCCGACAAGAAAGGCTTCGCTAAAGCCGCTCGATCGGCGCCGCAGAGCTTACTCTCGCGCTTCGAGCCAGCGCTCGGCGTCCAGCGCCGCCATGCATCCGGTCCCGGCCGCCGTGACTGCTTGCCTATAGATGCGATCCGCCACGTCGCCCGCGGCAAACACGCCATCGACATTGGTGTGGGTCGAACCGGGACGGACCTTCAGGTATCCGAGCTCATCCATCTCTAGCTGCCCCATAAACAGATCGGTATTAGGTTTGTGGCCGATCGCCACGAACACCGCGTCGGTCTTCACCTCGTCGGTTTTGCCGGTCTTCAAATTCTTGATTCTGGCTCCGGTGACACCGGTTTTGTCGGGTTGCCCGAGGATTTCCTCGATCCCGGAATCCATCAGGTAGGCGATCTTGGCGTTCCGGCGCGCCCGATCCTGCATGATCTTCGAGGCGCGAAATTGGTCGCGCCGATGGACGATCGTAACCTTACTGCAGAACTTGGTAAGAAAGGTGGCCTCTTCCATCGCGGTGTCGCCGCCCCCCACCACCAGCGCTTCCTTGTCCTTGAAGAAAAACCCGTCGCAGGTCGCGCAGGCGCTGACGCCGAAGCCCATCAGCCGCCTCTCGGACTGGAGCCCAATTAGCTTGGCCGACGCCCCGGTCGAGATGATCAACGCCTGCGAGCGGTATTCGCTCGCGTCGCCGACGATATGAAACGGGCGTTCGCGCAGATTCACCGACTTGACTTCGCCGTCGACGAATTTCGCGCCGAAGCGCGCCGCCTGACGATGGAAGATCTCCATCATCTCCGGCCCCTGCACGCCGTGCTCGAAGCCGGGATAGTTCTCGACTTCGGTGGTTATCGTCAGTTGCCCGCCGGGCTGGGTGCCTTCGATCACGATCGGCGACAGGTTGGCGCGGGCGGCATACAATGCGGCGCATAGTCCGGCCGGACCCGAACCCAGAATTATCAGTCGATGTGTTTCGCTTGCCATATGATTTGGGCGATGCTCTTTCCTTTGAGTCATATTGTATATCTGAAATGAGCCGACGAAAGCCTCCGCAGAATTCGCCGCGCGAACTTAAGCAATCCGGCGCTCGGAGGCCGGGCGCCGGTGATGGGAGCGACCGCCTGACGCACTTGGATCGCCACGGTCGCGTGCGGATGGTGGATATCGGAGAAAAGGCTTCGACCCGCCGCGAGGCGGTCGCGCGCGGCTTAGTAAAGATGCGTCGCGCAACCCTGACCGCGATTTTCGGCGGCGAGTTAAAGAAAGGCGAGGCGCTCGCCGCCGCCCACTTGGCCGGCATCATGGCCGCCAAACGCACCCATGAGCTGATTCCGCTGTGTCATCAGATTCCGATCGAGTCGGTCCGGATCGATTTTCGAGCCGCGCCGGATCATCGGGCGATCGAGATCGAAGCGCGCGCGCTTTGCGAAGCCAAGACCGGCGTCGAGATGGAAGCTTTGGTCGCGGTCAGCGTCGCCGCGCTCACGCTCTACGACATGGCCAAAGCGATCGATCGCGCGATGGTCATCGGAGAGATCCGTCTGGTGAGAAAGACTGGTGGACGCAGCGGTGATTTCGTGCGTGCGCACGAAACCGCCTGGTCTGAAGACTAGCGCGGGCAAGATTGTCCGTGACGAAAACATCGACGATGGTGCCCGCCGGACGCGTCGTCCTCAAGCAGGCACGCGACCGACCCCTTCGCGGCGGCAACCCGTGGATATTTTCCCAGGCGATCGACCGCGTCGAACCCTCGCGACTCCCCAGAGGTTCCCCGGTGCGCATCGTAGATTGGGCAGGCGAGTCGCTGGGCTACGGCTACTACAATCCCGCAACCACAATCGCCGTCAGGGTTCTCGCGTGGGGCGACCGTGTCGCGCCCGAAGAATTGATCCCGCACCGCATCGCACAGGCAATCGCCCTGCGCCGGCGCGTCATCGGCTCGGATACAAACTGCTACAGACTAATCCACGGCGACGGCGACGGCCTCTCGGGACTCGTGGTCGACCGGTACGCCGATATCCTAGTTATCCAGATTCTCACGGCCGGAATGGATCTAATCCGCGATGAAGTCGTCCGCTGCCTGCTTTTCAATCCGGGCGCGCGCGCCATCTTTGAGCGCAGTCAGGGGGCGGTGCGGCGCGAAGAGGGCTTGAAAGACCGGCACGGTCTGCTCTGCGGAGAAGGCGACGGCGGCGTGATCGGGGCCGAGAACGGCATCGCGCTGGCGGTCGACTATCAAACCGGCCAAAAGACCGGCTACTTTCTCGATCAGCGCGTGAACCGCCGCCTCTTCGGCGCCCTCGCGCACGGCGCGCGCGTGCTGGACGCGTATTGCTATGGAGGTGGTTTCGCACTCGCCGCGCTTCAGGGCGGGGCGGGAAAAGTCACCGCTATCGACACCTCCGCTGAGGCTCTATCGTCGATGCGTACCAACCTCCAGCTCAATGGGTTCGAGGCCTCCCGGGTGGAAATCGTCCGCGGCGATTCGGCCCGCTTCCTGGCCGAAACGACTGAGCGATTCGACCTGATTTCGCTGGACCCGCCACCCTTCGCGCGCCGCCACCAGGACGCCCAGC
>DASXNP010000482.1:0-2322 GCA_036494985.1 Binataceae bacterium (SeqCode) | reverse complement strand
ACAATTCCCCGGCCGGTCGCGCTCGATCCAGTAAAAGCGATCTTTTGCACCCCTGAATGCTCCGCGAGATGCTGCCCAGCCGTGCTGCCGTATCCGGGCACGATATTGATCACGCCCCTGGGGAAGCCCACTTCACGAGCCAGCTCCGCGATCTTGAGCGAACTGAGCGGCGTCAGTTCCGCGGGCTTCAGCACCGTGCAGTTGCCCGCGGCCAGCGCCGGCCCCATTTTCCAGCTCGTGAACATAATCGGGAAATTCCACGGTACGATCTGCCCGACCACCCCCAGCGGCTCGCGTACAAGGTAGTTCAAGAAGCCGGTCTCGACCGGAATCACGCTACCCTGCAGTTTGTCCGCCAGCCCGCCGAAATATCTGAAGGTCGCCGCGGTGCGCGGCACGTCCAACGATCGCGCATCGCGAATCGGATGGCCGGTGTCAATCGATTCGATTCTTGCCAGTTCCTCGGCTCGCGATTCGATCAAATCCGCAAGCTTGATCAACAGTCGACCGCGATCCGCAGCCGCCGTATCCCGCCACGCCGCAAACGCGTGTGTCGCGGCCTCTACCGCGCGATCGATGTCTTCAGCCCGGGCCTCCGCGACATTTGCGATCACCCGATTGTCGTGGGGATTCAAAGTTGCGATCGTCCCTCCTCCGATCGCATCGACGAACTCTCCATCTATAAAGAGCCTGGTCTGAACTTCCATGGGTCCCCGAGCTCGCTATGCTTTTAGGACAGCATCACTTCGGGCGCCAGGCCCAACATCAAGCGTCCCGCCGAACCGTACGACCTCGCCGAGTTGACCAGATGTTGATTCAGCGTAAGCACGTCGCGCAGCAATCGATCGAGCGGGCAACCAGCGTAGATCGCCGATCCGCCCCGGGCCTTGTACATCAGCTCGACCACCGCAACGCATGCGCCGAACACCTCCGGATGCACTAGCATAAAGTTGGCGATCTGCCGTTCGCTTAGACGCTCGTGGTGTTGGTAACCGCGCCAGATGTCGCCGATTACTTCGAAGGCGTAGGCGCGAGCGGCCCCCAGCTTTGCTTCAGCCCGTCCGATCGCGTCCTGCACGAAGGCTTCGTCGCGCAACTTGCGGGTCGGGACTAGCTTCCCGCCCATCACCATCGGCCGCGCATCCTTGTGACTCGCTTCGTTGATCATGAAATCGATCGCCGCGCGTGCGGCACCGAGCGGCGGTCCCGAGGCTTTGAGCACCACATTGAGCGGCGCGCGATACAGCCCGCCACTGCGATAGTGCCGCAGCGCCCTGAGCGCGAAGGTTCGTTCTTCCGGAACGATTCGATCGGTCGCGATCACGTCGTTGCTGCCCGTCCCGCACATTCCGGTGGTATGCCAATTGTCGGCGATTTCGCATTCCGACATTGGCAGAAAGCACCAACGCGTCATCGGCATCCCGTCCGACGTCTGCAGGGGTTCGCCATTCTCGGCCTCGATACACACGCCCACAAACCACTTTGCGTTGTGGCATCCGCTTGCGAAGGCCCATCGGCCACTTACCTTGAATCCGCTGTTGACTCTCTCAGCCCGCCCTCCCGGCGTGCCGACCGCCGCGGTCGGCGCATCGATATCTCGATACATCTCCCGCGCAACATTTTGATCAAGAAAGCCCGTCAGATAGCCGCCGTCAACATTGATGCACGCGCACCACGCCACCGAGGTGTCGGCTATCGCAAGCGCCTCGAAAATTCGCATCTGGGTCAACGGATCCAGTTCCGGGCCGCCCCAGTCGCGCGGCATTGCCATCCGGAAAATACCCGCCTGCTTCATTTTTGTGACCAGGTCTGCCGGCAGCCGCCGTCCGCGCTCGATCTCCTCGCGGCGCGTCGTGATCTCTGGGCGCAGTGCGATAGCTGCTTGCATTATCGACTCGGCGTCGTTGGGTATCGGACGGTCGCTCACGGTCGTCTTTCTCGCGCAGAACTGTCGCCTTGCGCGTCGCGGGTGCTTAACTCTTCTAGAAATCGACTGGGTTCGGCGGCAGCTTGCCGCTGGCGTACAGCTCCGGCAGCGTACCGTCCGCGTTCTCCCACACCAGCAGCATCGATCGCTTCGGCGAAAATCCTTGATGGCGTATGTCGGCCGGCATCGCCGCGACGTCGCCCGCTTTCATCACGACCCGCGCGCGCGGCGCACCGGTGTCGCGATCTGAAACCTCCCAGTGAATCTCGTCACTGAGCTGCACAAACCATTCGCATCGATCGTTGCCATGGATCACCGGCAGCATGAACTCCTCGGTAGTCGGGCACAAGAGGCTTTGCTTGACCACCGCGGTCACGGACGGATTCCAGGTCACA
>DASXNP010000481.1:0-1505 GCA_036494985.1 Binataceae bacterium (SeqCode) | reverse complement strand
CCGAGGATCGCTGCCAAACTGAATCCCGCCGCAGGCAACGTTCGGGCAGGAGATATTCAGCTCATAGGCCGCCAAGCCATCGGCAGCCTCGAGGTGCCGCACAACTTCGGCATATTCCTCTGCCGTCCGGCCGAATACGTTAGCAACGATGGGAGTACGGTAGGACCGCAGTGCGGGCAGTTTTTCGGAAATAAATGCCCGGACGCCCACGTTCTGTAAGCCAACCGCATTGATCATGCCGGCGGCTGTGGGCACCAGCCGTGGTGCTGGCGCTCCCTCCATGGGCTCGAGTGAAAGGCCTTTGACCACTATGGCTCCCAACCGATTGAGGTCGGTCAGGTCCGCGAACTCGATGCCGTATCCGAAGGTCCCGCTGGCGGCAATAACAGGATTGGCCAGGCGTAGCGCGCCGATTTCCACGGTGAGATCTACTGAGGCCGCAGGGCTCACTGGGCGCTAGTCTAACACGTGAAATAGCCGAATATTTGCCGGTAGCCAGCTCGCAGTTTGCCTCTGCAGCCTTGGAACTCTCGCGCTCTCAGTCATTTGCTCGAAGCCCGCACGCACGCATGCCGCGCATTCGCTCTCCTATGCTACGATGTTGGCCCGAAATGCGCGTCGTCGAGAAAACCCAGCTGATGTCCGCCACGGAGATTGACCGCACTCTGCAACGCTTGGCTCACGAAATCGTAGAGAAGAGCGGGGGGGTAGCCAATCTGGCGCTGATCGGCATTCGCCGCCGCGGCGTGCCCTTGGCTCAACGCATCGCGCGCGCCATGCACGGCATCGAACACGCGGAAATTCCCGTCGGGACGCTGGACATCACGCTGTATCGCGACGATCTCTCCAAGATAGCGGCACAGCCGGTGCTCCACTCGAGCGAGATTTCGTTTCCCGTGGACGATAAGGACGTGCTGCTGGTGGACGACGTTCTCTATACCGGCAGGACCGCGCGCGCCGCAATGAACGGCCTTTTCGATCTCGGCCGTCCCAGCCGCGTACGCATGGCCGTGTTGATCGATCGCGGCCATCGCGAACTT
The DNA here is from genome assembly GCA_036494985.1 of Binataceae bacterium (SeqCode). GTDB lineage: Bacteria > Desulfobacterota > Binatia > Binatales > Binataceae > DASXNP01. The sequence continues at coordinate 465 of DASXNP010000481.1, read as the reverse complement.
CCCATCGAAGCCAGTTTCGTGGGCCGGTCTGTGCAAACCAGCGATCGCGAGATCGTTGAGGTCCGATTGACTGAAACCGATGGCGAAGAGCGCGTCATGCTCGTCGAGCGCGTGGAATAATCAGCTGGCAGCGGTGCGCGCGATTTGTGCTCGCCGCAAGAATCTGTGAGGAGCCGTAGTGGCGGAACGCTTGCGCGACCTGCTGAGCATCGAGGAACTGACCGCCGGGCAGATCGCTTTTCTCCTCGACGAAGCCAAGCCCTTTCAGGAATTTCAACGCCATCCGCTGAAAAAACTGGCTACCCTGCGCGGTAAGACCGTGGCTCTGGCTTTCTTCGAATCCTCTACGCGAACGCGTATCAGCTTTGCCACCGCCGCGTCTCGCCTCGGCGCAGACACCATGAACTTGCAGGCCGAGTCTTCCAGTCTGAAAAAGGGCGAGTCCCTGCTGGATACCGCGCGAAC
>DASXNP010000480.1:0-2581 GCA_036494985.1 Binataceae bacterium (SeqCode) | reverse complement strand
TTACCGGATGGCAGATAATCGTACAAAGTAACCATGTAGTTCTGCCACCGCGCGGCTGGTCGGGGTTCCCCCGGAGGCGACCTACAGCTCGGGACTCGCCGGGAGCCAGGTTTCTCCCATGAGGTACTGGTCTATTGTGCGCGCAGCCTCGCGGCCCTCCCAGATCGCCCACACCACCAGCGATTGGCCGCGGCGCGCATCACCGGCCGCGAATACGCCGGGGACGTTGGTCATGTAGTCGAAACCACAGGCGATGTTGCCGCGCTGGTCAAGCTTCAAGCCGAGTTGTGCGATCATCCCGTCGGGCTCCGGTCCCAGAAAACCGAGCGCCAGCAGAACCAGTTCGCAATCGATCTCAAATTCGCTGCCGGGAATTTCCTTCATCAGCATGCGGCCGTCTTCGGACTTCCATTCCAGCCGCACGCCGTGAAGGGTTTTGACCCTTCCGTTCTCGCCCGAGAAGCGCTTGGTGTTGATGCTCCAGTCGCGCCGCACACCCTCTTCGTGCGAACTGGAGGTGCGCATGATCATCGGCCAATTCGGCCAAGGCATGTCCGCGGTGCGGCTCTCGGGAGGCTGCGGGAGCAATTCAAACTGATGGACCGCCTTCGCTCCCTGGCGATTGGAGGTACCCAGGCAATCCGAGCCGGTGTCGCCACCGCCAAGGATCACGACGCTTTTGCCTTTGGCGGTGATGAAGTCCGAAGCGGCGATCACGTCGCCGGCGTTGCGCTTGATTTGCAGCGGCAAAAAATCCATCGCAAAATGAATGCCCTTAAGCTCGCGTCCCGGTATGGGTAGGTCCCGCGGCTTGGTCGCGCCCGCGGTTATCGCGATGGCGTCAAATTTGTCGCGCACTTCGTCGACCGAAACGTTGACTCCGACCTGAGCGTTGGTGCGAAACTGAACTCCTTCCGCTGCCAACTGCTTAAGCCGCCGCTCGAGGATCCATTTCTCCAGCTTGAAATCGGGGATGCCGTACCGCAGCAGTCCGCCAATTCGATCGGCCCGCTCGAAGACCGTAACCTCATGACCGGCACGCGCCAGTTGCTGCGCGCAAGCCAGACCCGCCGGACCCGAGCCTACCACGGCCACCCGCTTGTCGGTGCGAATCGCCGGGAGAATCGGCTTGATCCAACCCTCGCCGAAGGCATGATCGATGATGTTCTTCTCGATCAGCTTGATCGTCACCGGGTCGTTGTTGATATTCAGCACGCAGGCTTCTTCGCAGGGTGCCGGACAAACCCGGCCGGTGAATTCGGGGAAGTTGTTGGTGGAGTGCAGCCGATCGATCGCCTCGCGCCAGCGCCCCCGGTAAATCAGATCGTTCCAATCCGGTATAATGTTTCCGAGCGGACAGCCCTTGTGGCAGAAGGGGATCCCGCAATCCATACATCGCGCGCCCTGGGCGCGAAGCTTCTCTTCGGAGAGCTTTAAGTCGAACTCGCGCCAGTCGTGCAGACGTTCCCCAACCGGCCTGCGATCCGGCGTCTCCCGCGATATTTCGAGGAACCCGGTGATCTTTCCCATCTAGCCGGCCTGACTCCTTATTCGAACGCGCGGCGCAAAGCCCGGGGCCGGCTAAACCGCCGCCAGGCGAATCGACTCGGCGTTGAGGTGCTGCCTTTCGAGCACTTGGCGGTACTCAGTCGGGAAGACTTTGACGAATTTCGAAACGTAATCGCTCCAGTGCGACAAGACCCGACCGGCAACCTCGCTCTCGGTGTACTGGCCATGGCGGGTTATCAACTGCCGCAGGTGGTTCATTTCGTCGAGGTCTTCAAGCCGATGCAATTCGACCATTCCGAGGTTGCATCGCGGAGCGAAGGAGCCCTCTTCGTCGAGCACGTAAGCGGTGCCCCCGCTCATCCCCGCCGCGAAGTTGCGCCCGGTTTTGCCCAGAACGACAACCAGCCCGCGCGTCATGTATTCGCACCCGTGATCGCCGAGCCCTTCGACCACTGCGTACGCGCCGCTGTTGCGCACCGCGAACCTCTCACCCGCGATGCCACGGAAGAACGCCTCACCAGCGGTTGCGCCGTACAGCGCGGTGTTGCCGATCACGATGTTGTCTTCGGCCTTGAAGGTGGCTTTGCGCGGCGGCCGCACGACCATCAGTCCACCCGATAGACCCTTGCCGCAATAGTCGTTGGCGTCACCTTCGAGGTAGAGCGAGACCCCGGAGGCCAGGAAGGCGCCAAAGCTTTGGCCCGCTGAACCGTCGAGGTGAATCTGGATCGTGTGCATCGGCAAGCCATCGGCACCGTGACGCCGCGAGACTTCCGCAGACAGCATGGTTCCGACGGTACGGTTGATGTTTTTGATTGGCAGATGGAATTCGACCGGACTGCCGTCCTCGATGGCGTCTTTGCACAGCTCGATCAGTTGGCGGTCGAGCGCTTTTTCGAGTCCGTGATCCTGGTTTTGCACGCCGTGAATCTCGACGCTTGGTTCGGTCTCGGTCTTGTGCAGAATCTGGCTCAGATCGATATGACGCGCCTTCCAGTGATCGATCGCGGCTTTGACTTCCAAGCGATCGACGCGCCCGACCATCTCATCGACGAAGCGGAAACCCAGCTGC
>DASXNP010000479.1:0-1502 GCA_036494985.1 Binataceae bacterium (SeqCode) | reverse complement strand
GCGAGTTCCCAACCGTGAGACATACGTCGGCGTGCGGTGTCCGTTCCAGTCCGCGCCTGACGTAACAAGTTCAGCCACGTAGCAAGTAGCCGGCTCAGCCGGCACCCAAAACCCTTCGTGCCGGAGGTGTCTCCGGCCGATACATCAGAATACGGAGGCAACATATGCGCACGTCTCGCGTGCTTGCGTTCTACGTGTCTCTGGCCGCGGTTTGCCTCGCCAATACCCCCGGGGACGAATCGATAACCGCACCGGAGTGGAGGAAGACTTACGACGCTGCTTTCGAAGCCAACGAGCAGCGGCATTTCGACGAAGCGGTCGCACTCCTGCGGAAGAGTTGGGATAGCGCCAAATCCGACGAACAACGCGGCGTAGTTGCCACCGACCTCGGTCAGACTTACCAGCAACTCGGCAGAACCAAAGACGCCGCGCAGTGGTTCGAACGGGCGCTCGAAACCTGGCGCCGCGACTCGCTCAAAAGGGACCCGCGCCAGAGTCTCATGTCCGCCGTTACCGCTGTCGACCTGGCCAATTCCTGCCGCGACATCGGCGATTACGACCGCGCCGAGCGCGTCCTCCGCGAGAGCCTCACGTTTACCGCGTCAGACCCCGCACCCAGGGCCCTGGTCCGAAACAACCTCGCCGACCTTCTCCGCGAGGAGGGCCGTTGGGTCGAAGCCGAACCGCTCTTTCGGGAAACTCTGGAAAATCCTGTCACGTTACCCCGCGATCGAGCCGGAGCACTCGTTGGCCTCGCCGATATAGACCGTCAGCGTGGCGCCTGGGATTCAAGCATCGAACGCTGGAATCAGGCTCTTGACATACACCGCAGCCAGCAGGATTCCAAGTCTGAAGCCATTGCCCTTCGTGGGCTCGCCATGACTTGGCTTGATTCCGGGTCCGCCGCGCGTGCCGAACCTCTGCTGAAACGCTCGGTGCAGATGATGGAGAACCTTCCTGACGCGCCGCCCGAACAACTGGCCAGCACGCTATCGAGCATGGGCGAACTCTACCGCTCCGAGAACAAGTTCACTCTGGCCGAAAATGAGTTTTCCCGCGCCCTCCAGATCGATCGCAAACAACTCGGCGACTCTCATCCGCAGGTCGCCTGGCTTATGGAAATGCTGGCCGAGGTGATTTCGGCCCGCGGAGATTTCACTGTCGCCCGTGACTACGCCAGCCGCGCCACCGACGCCATGTGCGGTGTCTTCGGCGACGATTCCATGCCTGCCGCCGTTGCGCTTGCCAACCGCGCTCTTGTTGAAGAGCGCGCGAACCACACTGAGGATGCAGCCCATTACTACGAACGCGCCATCGGAATTGCTCGCAGCCATCCTGCAAACAGGACCCTCTACGCGACCATGCTCAATCGTTATGCCGTCTTTCTCAAAGCCATCCACCGCGGCCGCGAAGCCAAAGCGCTCGTGCTCGAAGCCCGCTCATTCCAGCTGCGCTGAATCAGCGCGATAAACGCCTTTCTGTTCAATCGCGTACGCAATGCG
>DASXNP010000478.1:0-6733 GCA_036494985.1 Binataceae bacterium (SeqCode) | reverse complement strand
AGTCAGCGCAAGCGCCAGAGACCCAGCGCAGATGAAGGCTCGAAGTTTGCTTGCTTTCATTCCCTGGTCGAACCGTCGTCCAAGATTAGCTGGCGCGCACGCGATTCGAACTCTGGCACTCAATTAGAAGCGCTGCGAACCCCGAGGTCAACTCGCGCGGGAAAGCGCGGGCCGCGTTGCGGTCGCACCGGCAACTTCGAAACGATCGAGGAAGGCGGTGGAGACCTCGCCCTTTTCGAAATCCGCTTCGCCGAGGATTCTCAACAACAACGGAAGGTTGGTGCGGATGCCGTCGATCAGGTATTCGCGCAGCGCGGCTTTGGCCCGGGCGATCGCGAGCGAACGAGTTTCAGCGTGCACGATCACTTTTGCGATCAGTGGATCGTAATGAACCGGCACTCGGTAGCCGTCGTAAAGCGCGGTCTCGACCCGGACTCCGAGCCCGCCCGGTGCGTGATGGTTTGACACCACGCCGGGTGACGGCAGATGAGTATCGGGATCCTCGGCATAGACGCGGCATTCGATGGCGGAGCCGTTGAGCTTGATCTGCCGCTGCTTGAAGCGGAGCTTCTCGCCCAGCGCGAGAAGGATGCTTTCCTTGACCAGATCGATGCCGGTGACCATCTCGGTGACGCCATGCTCAACCTGGATGCGGGTATTCATCTCGATGAAGTAGAATTCGCCGGCGGGGGTCGTCAGAAATTCGACGGTACCGATATTCGAGTAGCCAACTACCTCTGCGGCTCGGACGGCAGCCGTGCCCATCTTGTCGCGCAGGCGCTGGGTTAGAGCCGGACAGGGCGATTCCTCCAGCACTTTCTGGTGGCGGCGCTGGATCGAGCAATCGCGCTCGCCGAGATGGATGACGTTGCGGCTGGTATCGGCTACGATTTGAAATTCGACGTGGCGGACACGCTCCAGATATTTTTCCAGGTACATCATGGGCGAGCTAAAGGCAGCCTCGCTCTCGCCGCGAGCAAGCGGGAACAGACGCTCGAGCTCCGCCGCGTCACGCGCAACACGCATCCCCTTGCCGCCGCCGCCGGCCGCCGCCTTGATCAGAATCGGGAAGCCGAGTTGCTGGCCCTGCGCGAGCGCGTCGCGCAATTCGGTGACGCCCCGACCTTCGCTGCCGGGTAGCACCGGAACGCCGGCGCGCTTCATGATGCGCAGCGCGCGCGGCTTGTCGCCCATCAGGCGGATGTGGCGCGCGCGCGGACCTACGAACTGGAGACCGGAACGCTGGCAGGCCTCCGCGAAATCACCATTCTCAGAAAGGAAGCCGTAGCCCGGATGGATCGCATCGGCGTGGTAGGTCATCGCGGCGCTGACAATCGAAGGAATGCTCAAATAGCTGTCTTCCGCGGCAGGAGGCCCGATGCATACCGATTCATCCGCCATGCGGACATGCATCGCATTGCGATCGGCGGTTGAGTAGATCGCGACGGTCGGTATGCCAAGCTCCCGACAGGCCCGGATGATTCGAATCGCGATAGTGCCACGGTTTGCTACGAGAAGCTTCTTGAACATCTGAATCGAGCCTCTTCTGCGCTCAATCGGTCTCGATCACGATCAGCGGCTGACCATATTCGACCGGCTGCGCGTTCTCGCAGAGGATACGAACGACGCGGCCCGAAACCGGCGCCGCAATTTCGTTCATCATCTTCATCGCTTCGATAATGCACAGAGTCTGACCCTTACGGACCGAAGCTCCCTGCTCCACGAAGGGCGCGGCGTCCGGCGCGGAGCCGCGATAGAAAGTGCCTACCATCGGACTCTCGACCACCTTTTGATTGGCCGCCAGCTCGGCCAGCGGTCCACTGGCAACCGGCGGAGCGGTGGCCTTGTCGAGCCGGCTGACTCTGGCCGCTTTGGTGCCGGCGTGGGGTGTGCTTCGCGCCGCGGGAGTCGCGTCGGACTGCGCGGGAGAAGAATTGGAACCGCGGACCAGGCGAATCTTGCCTTTGCGATCCTCGACTTCGAGCTCGGTCAGGCCGTATTCGTGCATCAGCGTGATCAGGGCTCTGATTTCCCGAGCTTCCACTTTTTTGAAGACTTTGATTGCTTACTTTGCGGTTGCGCTTTCGATAAGGCCATTGACGGCGCGCAACGCTAGCAAATAGCTATCCGCTCCAAATCCCATTATACGCCCGTTGACGATGTCAGCGACCGTTGAACGACGACGAAACGGCTCGCGGCGGTAGACGTTGGAAAGGTGGACCTCGACCAGCGGGACGCCAACCGCCGTCAGCGCATCGCGAATCGCGACGCTGGTGTGCGTGTACGCGGCGGGGTTGATGATCAGAGCCGCGACCCGGCCGCGGGCCTGCTGGATGCGATCGACTATCTCACCTTCGCTGTTGGATTGAAAAGTTTCCACCGCCAGGCCGAGCTCGCGCGCAAGTTGGCTAAGCGAAGCGTCAATGTCGGACAGGGTCGCATGGCCGTAGATTTCGGGCTCACGCTCACCCAAGAGGTTGAGATTGGGACCATGAATTACCAGAACGAGGCGAAGCCGGCGACTGACGTTCGTGGAAGAGGTATTCGAGGTTTTCGCCATCCGCCGATTCCCGCCAACCTTCACGCCGGCATTGAATCCCACGGCGGGATCGGTTTCAAGAAGCCGTCTACCCCGAAGGCCCGCGGCCGCCGCGAGACCCAAACCCTTCCTGGTACAAATCGCGGCGCTTGCGGCCGGTCAATTTGGCCATCAGAGCGCTGGCCTGCTTGAGACCCAGACCGGCATCGATGAGCATCGCCAAAGTCGGCGCCGATGCGACTTTGGGCTGTTCGCGGATCGCGCCGTGAACCACGATGACGATTTCGCCGCGAAGCTGATCCTGCTGCAGGCGCTGGGCAAGTGACGCCAGAGAGCCGCGAATCGTTTCCTCGTGAGTCTTGGTGATTTCACGGACGATGGCGGCGGAACGCAGGGATCCGAACTGCCGGACCATTTCATCGATGGTCTCCTTCAGACGGCGCGCGGACTCAAAAAAGATCAGGGTGCGCGATTCGTCTGCGAGGGATTGAAGCAGCCGGGCACGGGCGCCGGCGCGCTCAGGCAGGAAACCCTCGAAAGCGAAACGATCTGTGGGTAACCCCGCGATCGAAAGGGCAGCGATCGCGGCGGAGCAGCCGGGAATTGCGATCACCGAAAAACCCGCGTCGAGCACTGCGTTTATCAGGCGGTAGCCCGGGTCGGAGATGGTGGGCGTACCGGCGTCGGTTACCAGAGCAATTTTGGAGCCGGCCCGGATGCGATCCAGCAACTCGGCAGAGCGGCGCCGCTCGTTGTGCTCAAAGTAGCTGATCGTGGGCTTGCGAATATTGTGGGCAGCAAGAAGATGGGCCGTGTGACGCGTATCTTCGCACGCGATCAAGTCAACTTCGCCGAGCGTGCGAATGGCACGAAGGGTAATGTCTTCGAGATTACCGATTGGAGTTGCAACAACGAAAAGACAACTCATTGATGATCGGTCCTTTGTTGGTCCTGCGGCAAGACGTTGCGCCGAAGCCGGGCTTCAGCGGCTACCCGAACCCCTACCGGCAGGCGCTCAACGGCAAACCCCGTCTATCAGTATCCGTGCCACTTTAAAATCATCAAAGGCTTACGCAAGAGAGGGAAGCGCCCGCGGGAGGAGGCGGGGGCTCGGGGCTACGGGGAGAGACCTCTGCGCTGGAATTCAGAAGGCTTTGCGTGCGACCGCGAAGAACCGACGAGGGACGCTTCGCAGGGCTAGCGGCCCCAGTCGCGGGCGTAGCGAAAATCGCGATCGATGGTTCGCTCGGACAGTTTGGCGATCACCGGGAGGCGGCGCTTGAACTGCGAGTTACGAACCATATCCGAGACCCGGCGCACGAAATGCTCGGCGAAGCCCAGCTCGATCAACTCGCTCGTCGCGTAGCGACGGTCCACCATGAGAAACAGCAGTTCATCGACCTGTGCATAGCTAAAGCCGAGGTCGGCTTCGTCGGTCTGACCGACAAAGAGATCTGCCGAGGGCTGCTTCTCAATGATTTCGTGAGGGACTCCGACCTCGGCCGACAAAGCCCATACCTGGGTCTTGTAGAGGTCGCCGATCGGATTGACCGCGGAGGCCATATCACCGTGGAGCGTGCCGTAGCCGAGCAGGAGTTCGGTCTTGTTCGAGGTGCCGAGCACCAGCGCTTGAAAAGCGGCCGAGTGATCGTAGAGGATCGTCATCCGCTCGCGCGCCATCTTGTTGCCCCGACGCCGACTGTCTGCGTCCGGGAACCGTTCGTAGTAAGCGTCGATCTGCGCGGTGATGTCCACGGTCAAGCTGCGGAATTTGGCCCGATCGATGACCAGCGCCGCGTGCTCGAGGCTCTCCTTGCTTGACATTTTGTAAGGCATCCGAAGGCCGAGCACATTTTCTGGGCCCAGCGCCTCTGCGGCGAGCATCGCGCAAAGGGCCGAATCGACTCCGCCGGAGATGCCCAGCACGGCGCGCTTTACGCCAACCTTGTGGAATTCATCGCGGATGAAATCGACCAGAATCCGCCGCACCAGGTTGACGTTGATTTCCGGACGCGGGTGTCCGGCGACTTGAGGACGTCGCATATCAACTCCGCGCTTTGGCCGCGCGCTTCGGGCGGTTTAACGGAGGTTTGACCGTGGCGGGAGCCGCGCGCTCAAATGCGGTGCCCCGCGATCGGACGCGGGCGAGTTCGTTGATGGTGAGATCAAGGTCTTCATCGCGAAGCATCGTGGACGACATTCGCTTGCGCTTGACCTTGTTCAAACTGACCTCGCCCACCACCAGGGCCTCCTCGAAATAGGGCGCCTTGCAGACCGAGTCGCCAAACGGATCGAAGAGCTGCGAACCACCCCAAAATCCCACCCCATCTTCGAAGCCAACGCGATTGCAGTATGCGAGGTTGATGCCCCATGTCATCGCGTGGAAACGCGTAAGTTGCTCCCAATACTGCGCGTTCTCAGGAAGCTCGGCCGCACCCAAACCCCAGATTGGGCTCGACGAAATGCAAAACAGATTGAGCGCACCGTCGGCGGCGGCAACGTAAACCGTCGAGGGGTGCCACATGTCCTCGCAGATCAGGATCGCGCTGCGCCCAAAGCGGGAGTCAAAGGCGCGAATCTGCCGGCCGCGGGCGAAATAACGCTGCTCATCGAACAGGCCGTAGGTCGGAAGATAGCACTTTCGGTGGATGTGACGGAGTTCGCCGCCGTCGAAGAACAACCCCGAGTTGTGAAACAGAAACTCAGGACTCTCTTCGACCGCGCCCACAACGATGGCGATTCGACGGCTTAGATCGCGCAGCCACTTGAGTTCGCGCGAATCAGCGCGCAGTGCGACCGAGGGGACTTGGTCCTTTAAAAAATAGCCAGTCAGGCTCAGTTCGGGGAACAAGACCAGGTCGGCGCCCTTCGCGCGCGCATCGGCGACGCGTTTTGTGATGATCTCGCGATTGCAACTTAGATCACCGAGGCGGGGACCGATCTGCGCGAGTGCCAGCGTGAACTTTTCAACCGACATAGCGTCACTTTGACGCAAAGTCATTTGACATACAAGTTAAAGCACGGACCAGGAGACAAACGCGGCTCTGTGTGCGTCGAAGTCCGCGGGCTAAAATCGAGTTTCGAGATGGAAGCGAAAAATCCCAAGGCCACGCTGCTGATTTCGTCACGTGATCGAGCGGGCATAATCGCGGGGGTTTCAAACTTACTCTATACGCGCGGCTGCAACATAATCGATTCCGACCAGCATACCGACGACGAGGACGGGCATTTCTTCTGGCGGATTTTTTTCGAGAGCCAGCGGCTCGATTTCGGAGGGCTGCGCCACGAACTGAACGCGCCGCTTGCCACGATGTTTCCTGAGATCGGTTTGACTTGGCGGCTTTGCGATGCGGCGCACCGCGAGCGCATCGTGATCATGGTGTCCAAGCTGGCGCATTGCATGACCGACCTGCTCAGCCGCCATCACGCCGGGGAGTTGGATGCCGATATAGCGATGGTGGTAAGCAACCACCCGGACCTTGCGCCGCTGGCCAAACCGTTCGGCGTACCCTTCGAGGTGATCCCAGTTGCGCGCGACAACAAGGCGCACAGCGAACAAAGGTTGCTGAAGCTGGCGCGCGAACTGAATTGCGACACCATCGTACTCGCGCGCTATATGCAGATACTATCGGGAGGCTTTTTAACGGATTGGGATAAACCGATAGTGAATATCCATCACAGCTTCCTGCCCGCATTTGTCGGGGCGCGGCCCTACAAGCAGGCGCACGAACGCGGAGTGAAGCTGATCGGAGCGACCGCGCACTATGTGACCGAGGAGTTGGACGCGGGGCCGATAATCGCGCAAGCGACTACGGCGGTCACGCATCGCGACACGGTCGGCGAGCTGGCCCGCAAGGGGAAGGATCTCGAGGTGACGGTGCTGGCCAAAGCGGTTCGCGCCCACCTGCAGAAACGGGTCCTGACATACCGCAACAAGACGATCGTGTTCGAGTGAGGACCACCGCGCACCCGGCGCGGTCGGCTTTCGAAGCTAACGACTGTAGCCCATCGCGTCCAGGAAGTCGTCGAGGGTCTCGAAGCGCATGTACATGTTGCGCCGCTTTTCTTTACCGATGGTCGAAGCCGAATCCGAGGAGTAAGCGTGGCCCGGATAGACGACCGTGGAATCGTCGAGCGCCCTAAGCTTCTGATTGAGGCTGTAGTACATCTGCTCGGGATCGGACCCCGGAAGAT
>DASXNP010000477.1:0-2609 GCA_036494985.1 Binataceae bacterium (SeqCode) | reverse complement strand
CCAGTTCACGCATCCAGCCGGGTTCGAAATCGAGCGGCCACCAGCAACCCCCGATCGCCGACATCGCCATGCTGGTCATGGTCCCCAAAGGCATCACGGAGTCGTGTGACTTTGCGATCGAAGCTATCACCAGTCCAAAGGCTGCAGCAGCGAACGAGATTGCGGCGGTCGGCATCAGTAGCGTCAACGGATGCCGGCCGAGCGAAATGCCAAACAGGATACGTCCGACTGTAAATAGCACAATCATTTGCAGGGTACCGACGATGAAGCGCGCGGTTAGCTTTCCGACCAGAAGCCCGGCTAGCGGAGTTCCGCTTACTCGCAGGCGTTTCAGAGTGCCCCATTCCCGTTCGTCGAAGAGGGTCAGGGAAATGCCCAACAACATTCCGATCAGCAAAAAGGTTACGCCGAAGCCAGGAATGTATTGGTCGAAAGGGTTGACGAGCACCACGCTGTCCGGCATGGCCGGATGCTCAACAAAGCCCAAAGCCCCCGTAAGGACTGGAGGTGGCGGGGCGGTGAAAGAATCGAGTTGCCGCATGAGCTCGCTATCGGCGATGGGCGAGGTTTTCGGAATTGGAATTGAAATTTGCGGCTGCCAGGCCGCTATCGGAAGGCTTTCATCGAGCTTCGGAGGTGCGATCGGCCTCTGGAGGTCCGCAAGGTCAGCGTCTGAAGGAGGCTCTGGAAGCTCCGGCGGCGGCGGAATATCGCTTGCATGCTTCCCCGCCAGCGCCTCGAGTTGAGAAAGCCACTCCGCCAAGGCCTGCCTACTGGATTGCAGCCGCGCGAGGTAGTCGCGAATCTTGATCAGAATTGCTTGGCGCCCGGCAAGTTGCTGCTGGACCTGATCCCAGGCGTGGCTTTCACGATCGCGGATGACCGAGGCCGCCTGCTTCTGAAGCTCAGCCATTTTCGCGTCGGTTTGAACGCGGATCGAAGCATCCACAGTCGCTCTGGCCTGCTCCAGCGATGCGCGGGTCCGGGTTTGCTCGCGCTTGAGCGCCGTCCCAAGGTTTTTTAGCTTCGCCTGGAGATCCGCCGCGGTTCTGTCGATTTGAGTTTGCGTCGCCGCGCGCGCTTGGGCGCTGACCCCGCCGCATAGTTCAGCGATCTGGAGTTCCAGAGCACTGGCCTCGATTCTTCTGACCGGATCGACAAACACCCGCAGGTTGGCCTGACGGCCGCCTTTGACAGCTTCGCTCGCCCCCTTAGGAATTTCGATTGCCAGCGGCGTCCGCGCGCGGTGACTGACAAGTTGACGCGCCTCATCTAGGTCATCGAGTAGCTCAAGACGCACCGCGCCTTGGCGGCGCAGCAGGTCAATGACTGCGCGGGCAACTGGCCCGCGGTCACGGTCGACAATCGGCAGCCGGAACACCTCGGGGCGTCCTCCGTAGATGCCGGTGAGCGAGTATCCGGCTACCGTGATAATCACGACCGGCGCGAGCAGCAGCATCAGCAGGGCGGTAGGATCTTTGAGAAGGAGACGAAATTCGTTCTCGATGGTCAGCCAAATCGCACGCAGCATATGGCTTGTGAGGGCGAGCGGGCCTTTAAAAACCTAGGCTGGATCGTGCACGCTGTCGCGCAGCGTCCGTCCAGTCAAAGTAATGAAAGCGTCTGAGAGGTTCGGACTGTGCAGGCTGAAGTCGATTACATTGACTCCGCACGCGCGGAGCCGTTCGAGAAGTTCACCCACCTGTCCGAGGCTCGCCATCTCTAATGTAACCTGCCCCTCCCTTGCGCCTGGCGCAATCTCCGCTACCCCGGGCAGACCTTGCGACCACCCTTCGCGCAGAGAACCGCGGTAAGTAAGCTCCATTCGGGGCTTGTGACCGCCGAGTGTAATCAATTTTTCGACGCTGCCCACGGCGATGAGCCGGCCGCGATCGATTAGTAATGCTCGGTCACAGATCCGCTCGATCTCGTCCATATAATGGGAGCTGTAGATCACGGCGACGCCGGTTTGCGCGCGGCGCCGGACCAGCGCGAGGATTTGCTCACGCGATCGGACATCAACCCCGACGGTAGGTTCATCGAGCAACAGCGCGGCAGGCTGATGGACTATCCCGCAAGCGAGATTCAATCGCCGCGCCAGGCCTCCGCTAAACGTAGACATCGGGTCGTCTGGCCGATCATCGAGTCCGACCTCTTCGAGCGCCAGGGCGCAAGCCCGCGAAGCCTCGCTCCGAGACTGACCCTGCATCCGGGCGAAATGCCAGAGGTTCTGCGCCGCACTCAGTGATGGGTACAGTGCCAGCGATTGCGGCACCAGTCCGAGCAGCCGCCCGATTTTGCGCGGGTCACCGCTTGGAGGCTTGCCCATCACCAAAACCTCACCGGTGTCGGGCCGCAAAAGAGTTGAGAGTATCGAAAGAGTTGTGGTCTTGCCCGCACCATTGGGGCCGAGCAGGCCGACGATCTCACCGGGCCTTACCTCGAGGCTCACATCGTCCAGCGCGAGCCGATTGGCGTAGCTCTTTGAGATTCCGATCGCTTGGAGGATCGGAAGCCCCGCAGGCGGCTTCACGAAGGGGCTGAGCCGGTTATGAGGGTTGTTGCCTGAGCTCGCACTCTACCCAGAGCGCGGCAGAAGATGAGGCGGG
>DASXNP010000476.1:0-2001 GCA_036494985.1 Binataceae bacterium (SeqCode) | reverse complement strand
AGATGATCGAAGAGCCTAGTGCCATCGTCGAGTCGAGCATCAGGCATGCGATCGCCGGGGTGCAAGGTTCCGAGCGTGGCGCCCGAAGATAAGGGGCTCGCTCGGTAGTTCAAGAGGAGCTGGTTAGTTGCATCGCCGCGCTTGATCGATCGCGATTGGTGCAGGCGCCTGCTCAGGCCGAGCACGGTCGCAGCGATCGGCCAACGCTCGGCTTCATATGTATCGAGGAGCTATTCGGGTCCTCCGCGGGCGACATAGGCGAGTTTCCAGCCCAAGTTGTAGGCATCCTGTACGCCCGTGTTGAGTCCCTGACCTCCTGCCGGCGGATGCACGTGCGCGGCATCCCCAGCTAAGAACACACGCCCGACGCGGTAGCGATCCACCATACGAACTGCCGGCTGGTAAATCGAGCTCCACGCAACGCGCCGGACGCGATGACCTGTGGCTTTGTGCACCGCGTCCTCAACGCTGGCTGCGGCGGTTCTTGCTTTCGAGGTGAATTGGAACAACGACGTGTGCGGCAACGGGCAGAGCCCGATTACACCGCCTTTGACGAAAGGCCAGAGGTGCCAGTCGCGACGGTCGAGTCCGTCGATCTCGACGTCTGCCACGAGCATGGGCTGGTCGTCGAGGGCCCCGCCTTCGAACCGCAGGCCTAGCGCTTTTCGCACCATGCTGTGGCCGCCGTCCGCACCGACCAAGAAGTCCGCTCGCACGGTTTCACCGGTCGACAGTGTGGCGCACACTTCGTGCTCATTCTGCTTGAACGTCCCGAGGGCCTTTCCGAATTCGACCTCGCCGCCGAGCGCGCGCAGACGCTCGCGCAAAATCGCTTCCGTGCGCGCTTGCGATACCATCCACAGGTTCGGATAGGGTACGCTCTCCGTCGGCTGCTTAAATGAAGCAAGCGAGCCCGCGCGCAGCGAGAAAGAGCCGAGGTGGGTCCGGAACTTCGGGTAAACTGCACCCGCGGCGAGAATCGCGTCGATTACCCCGAGATCGTCGAAGATCTCGAGTGTGCGCGGCTGAATGCCTTTGCCACGCGATCCCTCGAAAGGCGTGGCGGCGGCCTCGATCAAACGAAACGAGATCCCGCGGCGCGCGAGATCGAGCGCAAGGGTCAAACCAGTTGGTCCGGCTCCGGCGATCAAAATAGGCGTATCGTACATCGTACGACTAAACTATAATAGTACAGTGTACGAATGTCAATCAGAAAATCACAGTTGAGTCGCGAGAAGATCGCCGTCGTTGCACTCGCCATTGCCGACAAGGAAGGCTTCCAGGCCGTGTCGATGCGCCGCGTGGCTCGCGAACTGAAAGTCGGAACGATGAGCCTCTACTACTACGTGAATACCAAAGACGATCTGATCGCGGTGATGGACGACGCGCTCATGGCCGAAGCTCTCCTACCGTCCCTTCCGAAAGATTGGCGGCGCGCAATGGTAGACATCGCCAAGCGAACCCACTCGGTATTCATCCGTCACCCTTGGGCGCTCGCCGCGATGTTGTCGGCTCCCCCCGGCTTCAATGCGATGCGCCATATGGAGCAATGTCTCGAAGCGCTCGCTGGAACGCCGATGACGAAGAAACAGAAGATTACGCTCCTGGCGACGGTCGACGACTTCGTTTTCGGTCATGCTCTGCGCGAAGCTGCCACCGATGCGACGATCGACATGGAGTTCGCTGCCGCCCAACTCGCAACGAGCGCCTTCCCTCGACTCGCGGAGGTGTTCGGCGGTGGTTTCATCGACGCGCACAAAGATCGCTTCGAGCAAGGTCTGTGGGCGCTTCTCTTGAAGGAGCCAATATGATCCGCAAAAGTCATTCGGCTGAACGGAAATAATGCTTCTCCGCAGAGCCTGTATGGTTCCGAGCAAGTGATCGGCGATCTGGAAGCGATCCAGTTGATTTCATAACAAGGTCGGCTGTGCGGTGCTGAGTAAGCTAGGAGGTAGCAACCAACCCAAGGCTCGGGAGAGAGGAGAGCCGAAGATGCTGCTT
>DASXNP010000475.1:0-1996 GCA_036494985.1 Binataceae bacterium (SeqCode) | reverse complement strand
GACGACCTGGTCGACACCGTAGTGCAGCCCGACGTTCTCATCGTTTCCGACCTTAAGAAGCTCGATGCGCGTGGTGTGCGCGGTGCCCCCGATTGGCTCGCGGAGGTCCTCTCACCAACGGTTTCATGATGCCTCCTATTTGGAGCGGTTGATACGTCTAACTTGACTCCTCAGAACCTTGATTTTCGCAGAGGTTATCTGGATCTTCCACGGTTGTCCTGCCCTGAGCTGTCGGCCGTTTAAACGTCCGCGACGCAGCCATTGGAATATCGTTTGCGTGCTAATGCCCAAAACCTTCGCAGCGCCCTGGGCCGAGTAGCTGCCGTCCGGCCAACGCACGGGATTGTTCTCCTTGCTATTGAAGTTCGCAGTACGGATACCAAACCGCCCGCGCAATAGGTGTACATTGTTACTTTGGAAGGGGACTCCCCGGGCTGACATGAAGTGCTCTGCATTGAGAATATCCGCGATCTCGCGGTCGAATTTGCCGGCTTTGGCAAGTTCTCTGATCCGACGTTCTAACGCCGGTGTCGACATACAGACCGAGTACGATCTCACGCGCCGCTGGACGCGATGCTCAGAGGTCGCTCCCGTTTGCCATGTAATCCGGAATGTTACAAATCCATCGTCGGCTGCTTGCTCGAGTATCACGTCACGGATGACTAAGCGGATAATCCGTTTGCGTTCGATCGCGTTGGCAATCTGCCAGACTCGGGAGAAGTCCTTGGCCAGTTTCAATACTTCGACGCGCTCGCTGTTGGATAGAGCTCCAGCTTGTTCGCGTTGCCACGCCTGATATTCCTGATCCACCGCCTCCTGCTGACGCAGCTTCTGCTCCCAAGCGCGTTCGAGGGAACGGGCAACAAGCCGGTTCTCGGGCTCGACCTCGTCGTATTGTCGCCGGGCACGCTCCACATCGTAGCGCGCGCGCTCGCACTTGAGCTTCCACTGCTGATCAAGCAGTTTCGCCTGCGACTCGAGTTCACCCACGGCTTCGACCGCGACGGCGATTTGGTCCGCGGAAAGCGCTTCGAGCAAGATGCGCTCGATCTCGGCGTCGACCGAAAGTGCGCGAACTTGTAGGCATCGGGGGCTGCCGTCGATGCTCTGATCGCCGATGCACAGATACACCGGATACGTCCCTTTCGGTCCGGAGTAGTGAAGGCCCATCCGCCGGCCGCAGCGGCCGCAAATAGCAATCCCTTGTAGCAGGGCTTGACCCTTGCGAGGGGCGCCGGCTTGACCGCGCTTGCGCCGCGCGCCGTTGCTTAGGAGGCGACTCTGGTTAGCCATGAACTCTTCCCAGCTGATGTAACCCGGATGCGCATCCTTTAGGCACACCGGCCAGCGGTCTACCGGCAACTTTATGGTCGTCGGGCGTATTTGCCCAGCCCGACGCCGTAGAGGATCCGATTGGCGTCGGCCGTAAACATACGCGCCGGCGTAAGCCGGGTTGTGCAGAACCTGTAGCACACCGGAGCTCGTGGCCGGCACCCACTCGACCTCATGGGGTGCTGGACCGCGTAGCGGGCGAACGGGTAACGGCAGGTCATGCCGCCGCAACTCATGCATGACGGCTCGGGCGCTTTGCAGCTCACTGAATTTGCGAAACACGAACTCCAGTCGTGACTGAACCTGCTCATCAGGATGCAGAATAATCTCTCCGCTGCGGGCCCGCGCCAATCCACCTGGCAAAGGCATACGCAGCTCGCCCCGCGCCGCCTTCTGGCGCTCGCCTTGATGCAGCCTGATCCGCAGTTGGTGGAGCTCCGCCTCACTCATAATCCCCGACAGTCCGAGAAGCAACCTATCATGGTAGAGAGTTGGCTCGTAGAGACGCTCGCCGTCGGCTATGAGCACTCCAAAGATCGAACATAGTTCCAGTAGCTGGTGCCAGTCGCGGTTGTTGCGCGCCAAGCGTGAGGCATCAAGGCTCAGGACCAACCCGGCCTTGCCGAGCCCGATCTCGCTGATCAGCCGCTGGAAGCCATGACGC
>DASXNP010000474.1:0-3676 GCA_036494985.1 Binataceae bacterium (SeqCode) | reverse complement strand
CAGTGCATGAAGCCCAAGGGTGGTGGCCAACCGACCGGCGAATTGGCACAGGCAATCAAAAAATCGTTGGGCGGATTCGGAGAGTTCCGCAAGCAATTCAGCGAGGCCGCCGACGGCTTGTTCGGGAGTGGATGGGCGTGGTTGTCGCAGAGGCCGGATGGTTCTCTGGTGGTTGAAAAGACCGCCGACGCGGAGGTACCCATCAGGTTTGGCAGGCGGCCGTTGCTGACTTGCGACGTTTGGGAGCACGCCTATTACATCGATTATCGCAATCGGCGACCTGAGTACGTCGAAAAGTTCTTCGACGTGATCAATTGGGACTTCGTCGGTTCCAATCTGAAGTAAGGCCGAGTCGATGATGGCTAGTTGTCGCGCTTGCGAAACAATTCAAGCGCTTACGGTGCCACCCCTTAGGCACGAAATCGCTTAGTTTCAAGCCGCAGTGGCGGCGCATGATGACCTCAGCTTCTCGCAAGCTGGAGAACGCCGCGTTTATAGCGAGTTAGTTGGGCGGCTTGTTGGCTCCTGCGCGCTGGGCTGCCCGGCAGGCCCAAATTTTGCCCGAAGCCGCCGCTTTTTCGTGTTGTCGAGTAGAAGGCGACCGCGCTTACCATTGCGGGCTTGCGCGGCCGACGACTCAAATCGCCTTTAACCGGGAGCGTCGGACCGCCCTAGTCGCTTTTGCGTGTCGTCTCGCGCGGTTTCAAAGGGGGTGATTCTTCCAGCCTTTATTTCGCTGGCGAGCATGTATTCATCGGTAATACGTCGCTCGAAGCGGGTTGCGAATCTGCCGATCTCGGAGGGAGCGTGAACGTCGCCGCCGCCTGAGGCCGCGATGGAATGCGACTTCGCAAGCATCAGTGCCGAGGCGTTCGACTGCTCCGACTCGCCTCCGCTTAAAACTTCTATCGCGTCGAATTGTTTGAGGTAGTCGGACATCGCCCGCCCGCTCGTGCCGGCATCGCTGTCGCGCATCGGATGCGACTTGATAATCGCGGCCGAGCGCGTCGTCACTATCGAGCGCAGACGGGAGAGCGAAAACATTCCTTCCTGATATTCGTCCAGTCCGAACACCAGCACGTGCCCTTCGCTGGTTGTCACTTCCATCGCGCGAAAGATCGGAAAGCTGAGCGAACGACTCAGCTCGGCGACACGTTCCGCAGGCCACATTTTGTCGTGCTCGCTCAGGCAGATCGCGTCAAATCCGGCGGCGCGCGAACCCACGACGATTTCGGCCACGGCCAGCGAACTGCAGCTCGAGTATTGTGCGGTATGGGTGTGCAGATCGATCAGCACGAGGCGTTCGGGTAAAGGGCGAGTCGACGAGTCACGCGGCCAAGGCACGGGGGTACGAATCAGTCAGCACCGGCATCGCCAATCCAAGTTGTTTTAAGCGCCGTTCGAGCACTTCGAGAAAGAGGCCGGCGACTTCCTGGTTGTCGCGGCTCTTGAGGCCAAGTCGAATGCATTCGTAGGTGAATCCGCTACCCGGCGGACCGAAGAAATTCGCCGCGCGCGGGACCCATTCGCGCAGCGCCGAATTGATCCGATCGGGACCAAAGCGGCCCACTGCCTCCGCCAGCCCGGCCATCCCGAAGACGTCATGATCGGCCTCTTCTTCAAGAATGATGTCGGCGGCCCGACAATGGGGGGCGTAGCTCGAGTCCTTGTAGTTGACGGCAATCATTATGAGCCCCGTCATGTCGAGGCTCAGGCTCGCCATTAGGAGATCGATCTCGCCGGCGGCGTGCTTGGCGAAGTATCCAGGGGCATCGAATGAGGGTCCTTTGCGCGCCGTAATCAGCAAGCGGTCGGCGACCGCTTCGCTGATTCCGAGCTCCTCCAACAAGCAGTAGATCAACGAGGCGTGCTTGCGCTCTTCGGCAAGATTCTTGGAGATGCTTGCGCGTAGCGATTGGTTTTCGACGGTTGCGAGCGCGCGTTCGTATCCCCAGGCGGTCAGCTTCTCGGCCAGCGCATGGGCGGCCAGCAGTCGCGCTAAAACCTTGGTGTAGCCGGGTTCGATTGACCCGCTTTTCAAATGCGACGAATCGATCGTCGCCGGCGCGAATTGCCGCCGAGTCGGCATCAAAACCTACCGGGCAGAGCGCGAGGGCAGCATCACAACCGCACTGCCGGGGGTTGTCATCTCGCCCTTGGCGTTTTCGAGCCAAATGTCGCATTCAACGAAGTGCTCGCCGCCTTCAACGTATTTCTTTTTCACTTTGCCGCGCGCGGTGACCTTCGCGCCGGGCTGATCCATGCCGCGGTATTGCACCGACAGCTTTCGCAGCGTTCCTTGCTCGCCCGCGAAGTCGGTCATCAATTGCCCGAGGAAGGCGTTCTTCAGCGCGCCGTGTAGGATCACGCCCGGAAGTCCGTTGCCCAGCGCAAAATCCTTGTCGTAGTGAATCTGGTAGAAATCCCCCGATGCGCCCGCGTAACGCACCAGTTGCTGAGTGGTTGGATTCTTCTCCAACGGGGGAAGCTCGGATCCAACCTCGAGGTCTTCAAAATACAACTGTTTTGCCATTGGCAACCTTCCTCTGTCCTGCGCTTCTAGTAACGGATGCCGGTGGAACGCTGGATTACGCAAACCCGTCCGAACTGATTCACGTAGCGCGTCTCAACCGTGGTAAAGACCATGGTACCCAGCCGCCCTTCGGATTCGCGGATATCGGCAAGCTTGGAAATGACTGACATCCGATCGCCGGGACGGATCGGCTCGAAGTACTCCCAATCCGAACCCCCGTCGAGGCCGCGCGCGGTGGGCATTTGGAGGGGAATATTGAAGAATTCGATCCCGAAGGCGCGCCCGAAGGTCGGCGGTGCTACCATCCCACCGAATTGCGTTTGGCGGGCTTTCGCTTCGTCGTTGAAAATCGGATTGGAGTCGCCGATCGCCTCAGCGAAGCGCCGGATGTGACCGCGCTCGACGTCGAAAGTTCTCGGCTCGGTCTCTTTTCCAATGAGCTTTTTGATTTCGTCGGTTACGTACTTGGCCATTTACCTTCCCCTTCGCACGCCGGTCGCATCAGGCCCGTCGCATCTTAGAATGGTCCCAACTTGCGGTCTTCTCGGGATGAAACTCGATAACGACGCGTTTTGCGGCCTGCGCCATGAGCGCTCGGTTGGACCCGGCCGAGCCCTGCGCTCCGCTCATTTTCTCCCCGACCATCAGCATGACCTGGGCCGTGAGGTTGACGTCTTCGACGATTCTCGCACGCCCACGCATCATGAGTCCTTTGAGCTTGCTGTACTCGGACTCGCTCTCAATCATGATGGTGGCTTTCCCGTCGCGCCTGAGATTGACGGCCTTTTGCGATTTGCCGTAGGTGGTCATCAGGATCGCACCATCCTTCACGGCATACCACATCGCGATCAGGTGCGGCCAGCCGTCGCGTCCGTTGCTCGCCAGGGTTAGCGTTTTGCTCTGTTCAAGGTACTCCGCCACCTCCTCGGGGCCGAGCGTGATCGCGTCTCTTTGGTTGGTTGCCATGCTTCGAAACCGGGTGCCGTGGGATGGCACGCGCTCCTGAGTACTGACTAATATAAACTCGCGAGTCGAACGGCAATTGGCGCGAGGTACCCTAAAATGCCTAGTCTAACTGATCAGCAGATTCGGGATGGTCTGAAACCGCTTGAAGGATGGGCCTTTAACAATAACGCGATCAGC
>DASXNP010000473.1:0-9684 GCA_036494985.1 Binataceae bacterium (SeqCode) | reverse complement strand
GCAACTAGACGGGGCCGCACGAAGCTCGACGAGATGGCCAGGTGGGTGATCAGAAACGATGCGCTCCAGAACCAGATCCAACCAGCTGTATCCATTTGCCTCTTCCTTCCGATCGCTTGCCGCCCAAGCCGAGGAGGCTTTCCCCCAAGGGCCCTCGGCTTGAATTTAACCACACCACCCCGGGGGTGTCTTAGTCCATTGGGCGCTACGGCCTAAATGAGAGAACAACGATGACGAAAGTCGATGCATTTGAAAGAGAGAATCCAAGCCAAGCCGGGCAGATTGACCGGCTGCTGGAGACCGTGCGGACGCGAATCGAAGCGCGGCTTCGGTCGATCAAGAGGCCAAGCGCGGGGGTTGGCATTACGCAGACGCCGCTCGGATCGCTGCTGGTCGCCGAAGGGCCGCGCGGACTGCTGATGATTAGATACCTCAGGCCGGGCGAAGGGGCTCAGGCGATCGGAGTGATGCGCGAGAAGTTCGACCCGGTCCAAGACCAGAGCGTTGCCGATCGCGTCGGGTCGGAGGTGGGGCGCTATTTGCGGGGCGACCAGGCGGCGCTTAGGAGCAAGATCGATCTTGCGCTGGTCAAGAGCGATTTTCATCGCACCGCACTAGAGTGCTTGTGCGAGGTGCCAGTTGGCGCGTTGATCACGTACGGCGCGTTGGCCAACCAAGCACACGCGCAAGGGGCGCAGCGCGCGATCGGTAACGCGATGGGCTCCAACATTCTACCCATCTACGTCCCGTGCCATCGCGTGATCCGCTCGGACGGATTTGTTGGGAATTACACGGGCGGAGCGGACCGGAAGCTGAAACTGTTGCGGGCCGAAGGGTTTGACAAGTTTGATTCGCGAATGCGCGTCACCAAGGAGTCGCTCTTTGGTCATCGCAAGACTTTAATCTACTGTCGCCAGGACTGCCGCGCCGCCAGCCGTGCGAACTCGCTGAACACCATGATCTTCGCCGACCCCACCCATGCCCGGGCCTCGGGGCTGCGCCCCTGCCGGCTCTGCCGCCCCGAATAAGCGCCTTCGCCTCTTCAAGGCACAACCGCGAAAATCCGCGTCGGCCCTCCGGTCCCGCCGCCGATTTTCATCGGGATGCAGAAGACCGTAGCGCCTTTGGGCGGCAGTGCTTCCGCGTTGGCGAGGTTTTCAAAGGCGGGATGGTTGGACCCCAGCCACAGCACGTGAACCGGAAACTCTTTGGCCTGCCCCGCGTCGATGCTGGCGGTGTCGATCGCAATCGCGGCGGGCTTGCGATTACCCAGGAGGAACCGAATCACCTCCGGCGAAAAGCCGGGGAAATGAAGATCGGACGCATCGGCGCGATCGCTGCCGAGGTAGTTTTTTCGATCGGGCCAGAACTTGCCCCATCCGGAGCGCGCGATGACGATCGCGCCGTCGGGGATTCGGCCGAAAGCGGCTTCGTATTTCTTAAGGTCAGCAAGGCCGAGCGTCGCGTCGCGGTCTTCGGCCGCGCGCGTGGAAAAATCGATCACTGCGGCCGGTCCGACGCAGTCACTGAGCGGCACTCGGTCCGCCGGAAGGCCGTTTTGATTGAAGTGGATTGGCGCGTCCAGGTGGGTTCCGCCGTGCTCGGGAGCGGCGTAGCGGGCCGAGGAGTAGAAGTATCCATCAGGCGTTTTCCCATACTTTTCGTATTGGTGTTCGAATGGATGCTCGCCCGGCCAATAGATCGTGGACGCATCGAACCGATAAGTCAGGTCGACGATCTTCGAGGGGTTGATCACCTGAGCGTTACCCGGCGCCAAAAAAGCGAGTACCAAACCGCCCGCGGCAACCGACTGCTTCAGACGCATCGCGATAGTTCACCATCCAAGCGCCATTGCAGGCATCACGCTTGAGAGCTGCCCGCGCGGATCGGCCGCGGCCTGAAGGATCTGCGACCGTCGATCACAGCGCACGGCAAGCACGTGACCCTCGCTGTAAGCCGGCCGGACTTCGATCCGGTGGCCACGCGCCGCGAGTTGGTCGCGAATCGAGAGCGGGATTCGCTCTTCGATTCGCACCAGACCCGGTTGCGCCTGATGGGGATAAAAGGTCGAGGCGAAATGGGCGGTAGAGAACTTCGGCGCTTCGACCGCATCTTGCAGGTTCATGCCGAAATCGACGAGGTTGAGAAAAAACTGCAAAGTCCACTGGTCCTGCTGGTCGCCGCCGGGCGTTCCGAAAGCAAGGTACGGCTCGCCGTCGCGGGTCGCCAGCGAAGGTGACAGCGTCGTGCGCGGACGCTTGTGCGGCGCGAGCGCGTTGCAATGGCGCTCGTCGAGATAGAAAGTCTGCATCCTCGATCCAAGGGGAAAACCGAGCCCGGGAATTACCGGCGAACTGGGTATCCATCCGCCGCTGGCCGTGACGGCGATCATGTTGCCCTTGCGATCGGCCGCGGCGACATGAATAGTTCCGCTGCCCCAGTTCGTCGCCCCAGCGGCGCGATCGGCTAGCGCGCGCATCGCCAAAGGATCTCCGGGGCGCTGATCCATCGAAGCGTGCTCGGAATCGATAAGCGCGCGCCGCTGCGCGCAGTATTCGCCCGCTAGAAGCTCGTTCATCGGCACCCGGACGAACTCCGGATCCGCATAGTAGGCGTCACGATCCGCAAAGGCGAGCTTCGCGGCCTCCAGGCAGGTGTGAATGTAAGCCGAGGTGTTGTGACCCATCGCGGCAAGGTCGAACCCCTCGAGTAATCCAAGCTGTTGGAGAAAAACCGGACCCTGAGACCACGGTCCGCATTTGTGAACCGTTGTGCCGCGATATTGGGCGGTGACCGGGGGTTCGATTCGGGTGGTGAAACCAGCCAGGTCCTCACCGGAAAGGAGCCCGCCACTTTCGTCGGACCAATCTACTATCTCTTGGGCGATATCACCGCGATAAAACCGGTCGCGAACGGCGTCGAGTCCCGCTTCGCGTCCTGCGCGCTTGCTCGCCGAGACCTCAGCTTCGAGCAAGCGGCGATAAAATCTACTCAGCGCCGGATTTTTGATTATGTCGCCCGGGGAGGGGACTTTCCCGTCCGGCAGATAGACCGCGGCGCTAGTCGGCCATCGCTCGACAAACTTTTTCGCATTCGAGGCGATTGACGCGCCGGCGCCGCCGGCCGTCGCGAAGTCGAGCCTAGGATCGCCGCTTAAACCGACGTGCACCGGGAACCCATCCTCGCACAGCGCCAGCGCCGGTTCGATGACGCGCGAAAAACTCATCGTGCCGAAGGTTGCCAGCGCTGTAACGAGCGCGTCGAGGGCTGCCGGCACCCCGGCCGCCAGCAGTCCCTCGTGCGGAATCAATTCGACTCCGCGGCTGCGGTAATAATCGATCGTGGCGCGCCCTGGCGCGGTCATGTTGCCGTTGACTGCGACTATCCGTCGCGCGTCGCACGAGTAGATCAGCATCGGAGCTTCGCCGCCGATTGTGTGCATGTGGGGATTGACGACGCCCTCGACCAGGGTCGCGGCTATCGCCGCGTCGATCGCGTTCCCGCCCGCAGCGAACATGCGCGCGCCCGCCGCGGCCGAGAGGTAATGCTCGGTAGCGATTACGGCCTCGCGCCCATAGATCAACGGATAAAGGCTCGGCATATCGAGCGAGTTGATCGTTTTTCGACCGATAATGCAAACGATCGCGGCTCGAACCGGGCCACGGCTCCATCACGGCGAGTGACTTCCTGACTAGCAGCCGAACTTCTATGCAGGGCCGGTTGCCGAGAATGATTTTGCAAAGACCCTTGCGAAAGATCCAAGTGCCTACCAAATGAGCAGCCTTGGGCGACTTCGCAGATCGCTTTCTCTTCACCGCCAAAATGGGAATTGACCCTGTGTATTCGTCTCCTTGGCCGATTTTAGGGAAGTAATAACACTCCTAAACCTTAGGCTTGGGATTTGCTAATGTAATCAATGGTGATGGGGTTATTCGAGAACTGCCGCGGTGGGAGGCCGTAGATTTTATATGGATAGCCTGCAGGGCGAGATCGTGGTGGGTAGGTATTGTAAGCTGCTTAAGCCGGTACGTGACAAACAAGGGCGGAATCGGTTTGAAGAACGGCCGAAAATTATACGCGAGGTTAAAAACCTTGATCGCCGGATGTTTCTGGTTCAGTTCATCGACGGAAGCACGACCTTCCTGTTTCCAGAAGAAGTAACCCTGAACTGACGCGGCGCAAGGAAAGGTGAATTTCGCGGCGGTTGTGCTGGGCACCCGCGCCTGGCTTGATCTCCAACTTACCGCCGAGGCCGCGCAGCAGTCGGTTAAGGCGGCTTGCTGAACACTTCGCAGAAATTTGACAGTGGCCAGCCACGCGGCCATGGATCGACGGTCTCTAGCAGCTTGAATCCTGCCGTGGTCATCTCCTGACGCACAATCTCAGGCGGCACGCCGTGGCCGCCGCGATTGGCGGGGACCCCCTTTACCTTCCAAAGCGCCAACAGCGGCGTCGGTCGGAAGTCGAGCACGGCAATCTTTCCCCCCGGGCGCAACGCACGATAGAGACTTGCATCAGTTTGCGCTGGTTTTGTGAAGTGATGGTAGACGGCGGTCATGAAGATCGCATCGCAGCAATTTGCGGGCAGCCCGCTGTCGGTTTCGGACGCTTCAATCACCGTGAGGTTACCGAGATTCTTGTCGCTGGCAATTTCGCGCAACTCCGCCAAGCGCGTTTGATCGATCTCGGTTGCATAGACGCGACCCGAGTAACCGACCTTTTCCGCCATGATCTGCGACAGCTTTCCTTTGCCGGCGCCGACCTCGGCGACAACGCTGCCGGGCCCGAGCCCCAGCAGGGTTGCGAGGTCGTCGGCGTCTTTTCGATCAGCCGCTCGCGCCCAACGCGGTGAAGTCAGGAGCAGCGTGAGAGTCGCCGCCGCCAAGAGCCACCCAATCCATCGGCGACTATAGGGTGGTTTCCAATCCATCGTCGGCGCCTGCGGTGGTTGCGGCAAAACCGGCGGCAATCTCCACGGACAGCGCCAAACCAAGCTTAAGTTTTGCGCCCCAAAGCGCTGGCCTGCGCTGGGCTGGAAAAGGGATTGGTCGGAAGGATCATCGAGACTCCCAAGCATCCCCTGGTGGGAACAGGAGCCGTCCTCGTGCTCAAGGGAAGCCACGCCGTTAAATCTCCCTGCGGCCAAGCGCTCGGTTAGTAGAGCACCGATGGAAACCACGCCCCGCGCGGTTCACGATATTCGCCCATCGCCATCAGGGTCATCGGCTTCACGACTCGCAGCCCACCGGCAAGGCACCACCCAAAAAGCGTGCTTTGTCGGGTTGGAAGCAAAAAGCTCAGCGAATCGCGCGATTTGTTGGCGACTCCCGCAAGCAGTTCCCGCAAGTCATCTTCGGTATCCGCCACCGCGTGTGCGACGCCCCAGTTGGTGATCGAAGTAATATAACCCGTAATCTTTCCGCGGCGAATGATCGCGTGCGGACTCAAATGGCGAATCGCGTCGCGGATCTCCTCGAGCCGCTCGACTCCGTGGACCGCCTCGTGAAGCCTGGAGCACTCATAGGCGTCATCGTTGCGCAGTGGACACACCAGCGAATCGGCGAGAGGACCGGCGCGGAGCCGGCCGCGCATCAAGACCAAGGGCTCTTTCACCTCGAAACCCAGCGAGGCGTACAGCGGCATCGACAGAGTGTTGAAAGCATCCTGCACCAGGCGCAGCGATCGCGCGCCCTGGGCTCGTCGAATGACCGCGGTCATTAGTTGCCGCCCGATGCCCCGTTCTTGGACCGACGGGTCCACGCTGATCGGACCGACCGCCCGCACCTCGCCCCGCTCGTCGAGAAAGTTCGACCCTACGATCGAGCCGCCCCCTTCGGCGACGATGCCATAGAAGCGCGGATGAGCGATTCGCTGCTTGGCAGCCGTTTTGGCGACCTCAAGAGTTGGGAAATCATGCGGAAAATTGTGCAGATCAGCGATCGCGTTAAAGGCGTCGTAGAGGATCTGGCCGACGTCGTCCACGTCGGCGTCGATGGTCGGACGGATGGTCACTTCCATGACGGTCTCCTGGTGGTGATGGAACTCGATCAGCCACCAGACGTGATCACGTCGCTGGCATGATGGAGAGCGGCAATCGTTTTCGAGTCCACGATCTCACCCGCACGGATCATGGTGAGCACCTGCTTCATTGACAAGCGCTCGATGCGGATGACTTCGTCGGCGTCAAGCTCGCCGCTGGCTCGGCTTACATCGCGCGCCAGGAACAACTCGATTCGCTCATCGCAGAAACTGGGCACCGTGACGATCGAGCCGAGGCGATCCCATCGCGCCGCCGCAAGCCTCGCTTCCTCGCGCAGCTCGCGCTTGGCGCAGTCGAGAAAGGACTCGCCCTCCGCGCGGCACCCCGCCGGGACTTCCCACAGGTAGCCTCCGATTGCATGCCGGTACTGGCTGAGCATTGCGATCGAACCGTTGCGGTCCAGCGCCACGATTGCACTGGCTCCCGGGTGACGAACGATGGCCAAATCGATAGTGACACTGTTTGGCAGCGTGGCGGTTTCTATGCCGAAATCGATCGCTCCGCGTTTAAGCACCGGTCTACGGTTGGGCCATTGCTTCTCAGACATGCGACAAACAATGCTGCGGGTCTCTATGAGGTGCAAGGGGCTTCGGGGCCGACGTCGTTTGCCCGCAAACCTATAACGCGCGAAGATTCGATCGCCCAAGAGAGCGATGGCCGACAAGACCGTAATTCCGATCTATTTCGACTACGCCTCAACGCTTTGTTACGTCGCCTGGCGAATCATCACCCAGATCGAAGCGGAGTTGCCGATCGAGCCCTGGTGGAAAGGCGTGCCGATACGCCTGCGCGACCATCGCGCGAAGGGAGGCCGCGATTTGCAGCCCGCCGAGCGCCAAAAGGTACTTCTGGTAGCCGCCGAGACCGGAATACCGGTTGTGCCGCCGAACCGGTGGCTGGATTCTGACGCCGCCTTGCAGGGCGCGGAGCTCGCGCGAGAGGCGGGGGCTTTTGGCGTCTACCACGATGCGGTGTTTCGCGCGGCGTTCGAGGAGCGCTTGGACATCGGCGAGCTCGAATTGCTAGGCGACATCGCCCAGCGACTTGGGCTCGATCGGGCGCAATTCCTGGCGGACCTTCGCGACCAACGGATGGCGGCGAGAATCGAAGCCAACCGGCGCGAAGCGGATGATTTCTCCGCGCTCGGCTACCCGACTTTCATGCTAGGGGACTTTCCACTAATCGGTATCCAACCGATCGAGACCATGCGCCTGTTGATTCGGCGCTTTATCGACCAGCGCGCGGGCGACCCCGGGGTCTAGCGAGCCAGAAACACCGGGCAAGGCGCGTTGCGCAAGACGTATTCGGTGGTCGAGCCCAGGACCATCTCGACGATGCGACTGTGTCCGTAAGCGCCGATGAAAACGAGATCGGCGTGGGTGCCGCGTAGGAAGTTTACAATCCCCTCGGGCGCGTAGCCACCCATGTGCTGGAATTCTGTTCGGATCTCGTAGGTGTCGACATACTTGCGCGCTTCGTCGAGGATCTTGTGGCCGAGCTTGGGATCGCGCGCCACCGTCAGGATCGTAAGGGGGGCGTTCAGTTCGACGCAGATTTCCGCGGCCGCGTGCATTGCTTTGGCCGCTCGATCGCTGCCGTCGTAGGCCAGCACCGGGCGCTCGATATCACGGTACTCAGGCGGGGCGATGAAGAGCGGGCGGGGACAGCGCCGCGCGACCGCTTCTGCGGTATGGCCGAGAAGCCCGGTCGAGAACTTTTCGTTGACTCCACGGTTGCCGATGAGTACCAAGTCCGCGTTGCGCGCCCGATCGCTGATCTGGTTGGGCACGATTCCCATGTCGAGCTGGGTCTCAACCTCGATGCCTTCGCGGGCCGCCGCCATCGCAAACTCGTCGAGCACGGACTTGCCACGCGCGGTAAGCACCTCGCGCATCTTGGAGGAAAAATCGAGGTACGGTTCAAGTCCGAGCGAACCTGATATATCATGCAAGTAGGAGCCTTCGATCGAGACGATGTCGACCACGTGGAGGCCGATGACCGCGGCATGAAACCGCCTGGCAAGACTGAAGGCGTAGCTCTGCACGCTACGCGAATGGGTCGAGGAGTCGACTCCTACCAAGAGCTTCCTAATCAAGACTGTTGCCCCGTTTTCCGCGATATCACGGCGCGAGCGCTCGGCTCAAGTGGGCTGGCGGAGTATCGACCTCCAGCGGCGAGGACCTTAGGATGAGCGAAATAAAGGGTGCCCGCGCCCAGCGCCTGCTCGATGAACTCGTCGAGGCGGCAAAGAGCTGCGGGTTTGAAGTGCGCCGCGAAAAGTTGATGCGCGAGATAGGCTATCGCGCCCGGGGCGGATCGTGCCGCGTGCGGGACCGCGACCTCATCATTCTCGACAGCGTTCAGCCTCCGGCTGAACAACTCGAGGTGCTTGCCGACGCCCTAAAAGAGCGCAATTTTGAGGGCCTTTATCTATCGCCGGCGGCGCGTCGTATGATCCAGACCGAGGCTGAGCAGGTATAGGGCCGAACGATGGAGCGTCCCGACGAAAGCGCCCACGAGCACGGCGAAGCCGAGAGCCTCTTGGGCAGTGGTGACC
The DNA here is from genome assembly GCA_036494985.1 of Binataceae bacterium (SeqCode). Lineage (GTDB taxonomy): Bacteria > Desulfobacterota > Binatia > Binatales > Binataceae > DASXNP01. The sequence continues at coordinate 1,087 of DASXNP010000473.1, read as the reverse complement.
CCGGCGAACGAATCGCACTGTTCCATGCGCGGCTCAAAGAGCGTGGCTTGAAATCGACGGCTCAGCGCGACGACATCGCGCGGGTATTTTTCCATCTTGGTCGCCACGTAAGCGCCGAAGAACTCTACGCCGAGGTCAAGCAGGTCAGCCCGCACGTTGGGTACGCAACGATCTATCGCACCCTGAAGCTCTTGAAGGAGTGCGAGCTTGTATACGAACGGCATTTCAACGACGGACAGGCCCGCTACGAGCCGGTCAGCTCGCGCCATCACGACCATTTTATTTGTGAGCGATGCGGCAGAATAATCGAATTCGAGAACGCGCGGATCGAAAAGCTCCAGGAGGCGGTCGCGCGCGATCTGGGCGTCCTCCTCACCCGGCATAAGATGGAACTGTACGGACTCTGCCGCGATTGCCGCGCGCAAATCCGTGGCTAGCTGTCCGCGCCTTGGACCAGGCGTCGCATTAGTCGGTACTATGCCTCGCGCAGCCAAGGCACTTGCCGGCGCGAGCAAGGAAACCTCCTAGCCGGTTTGCCGCGCAAGGCGAGTCGATGGCCGCTGTTCGCGGAGATTATATTCATGTCGAGTAAACCACAGATGCTCCAGGGCTATCGGGTGCTGGATTTCACCCACTTCGTAGCCGGCCCGACCTGTACGCGAATCATGGCCGAGATGGGTGCGGATGTAATCAAGATCGAGCGTGCCCCGAGCGGCGACCGAGTCCGGGGACTGGGCTTAGTCAAAGGTGGGCAGAGCACTTACTACGTGCAGCACAATCACAGCAAGCGGAGCCTCGGCCTCGATCTGCGAAAGCCGCCCGCCCGGGAACTGCTCCTGAAGATGATCCCCAACATCGACGTGGTAGTGGAGAATTTCGCGCCCGGAGTGATCAAGGAGCTCGGTTTCGGCTACCAGGCGCTGAGCGCGATCAACAAAAGGATCGTGATGTGCTCGGTTTCCGCCGTTGGCCAGACCGGGCCGCTCTCCTACAAGCCTGGTTACGACTACATTGGGCAGGCTTACGCGGGAGTCACCGATTTGATCGGCGAACCGGACCGCCCGCCCGCTTCGATAAGCATGGCGAT
>DASXNP010000472.1:0-9960 GCA_036494985.1 Binataceae bacterium (SeqCode) | reverse complement strand
CGGATATGAACGTGATATTTCGACCCGCAAGGCGTCGGATCGCATCCTTCGCGACTATGGCGTCAAGCCGAATTATGCGATGGAGTTCGACAACATCGAGACCATCAAGCGCGCGGTGGAGATCGGTCTGGGAATCGCGATCGTGCCGCGGCTAACAGCGGAAGCGGAGATGGGACGCGGGACTCTGAAGATTATCGACTTCGTCGAGGGCACCTTTACGCGGCCGCTCGCGATCATTTACAAGCGCGGGCGCGAATTGTCGCCGGCGGTTAGAAAGTTCGTCGATGTACTGACGTCGCATAATCTGCAATCGGGCGGTCGGATCACGGAGCGGGGCGACCGGCCGCATGAAAGCAACAGTCGCGCCGACCGCGTGGAGCGAGGCGAGCGTCCTGCCGATCGAAGCGAAAAAGCGGAACGGCCGGCTTAGAACTCTCTGCGATGGGGTGCTGAGCCGCCAGCACTACGGGCAGGGGCTTTTTAACCGGCGCACTTTAAGCTGCTGATCTTTAGCCGCCGGCGCGTTTCGTTGCACAACCACCATGACCGACCGCCCACTGCCGTCGGCGACCTTCTATCGAGTCTGGACCCCCTTAGCCAAAGTGCGGCTTAACCTCCGAGGCAAATGGATTGAGCCGAGCAACTGGTCGGAGGTTCGGCTGCCTCACGCGAATGACAGGACCGGATAGTCGCGTAGAGTCGGTTTCCAAATAGGGGCCGATCGCCGCGCGAACCTTGACATTCAAATTCTCCAGTCCAAACGGCAAGTCGCCCGTACCCCCCACTTCGAGACGGCCGTCGCTCAACTGGCCTGGGCCTGGATTTCCGTGATGGAGCATCGGATTGCAAAGGGGCGGCAGGTAAACCAGCGCGTCGGATGAATCCGGGTAGTGAGCGGCGCGAACGCGATGGCAACACGCCGCGCGGCGGAGCGCGTCCGACCAGAATCTAATGATGCTCGGCGAGATGAAATAGGCGCGGGAAACAGGCGTCGTGAGCCGCCGCGATCAGGCAAGCGTTCCCGATATAGCTGCGCAAAGGCGGCGCAAAAATATCTCCGGGCGTTAATCAAAAGCGGGTCGCGAGGCAGCATCGGCACTGCCAGAAAGTACTGAGGCGAGTGTCGCTTGGCGAGGAAGGTCGCGATGCCTAAGCGTCCGATGAGGACACTTATCACGCCCAGGCCTTGAGTTGATGGCTTACGCCATGCTGCCCAAAAGTCGAAGAAAACAACAGTAAGTTACAAATCGTTGACTCGGAAAGTGGCTTGGAATATCCCTCGCCTGCGAACAGGGACTTTGCGGAAGGAGGGAACCATGAGTGACCTCGGGGGTCCGTCAGCGTTTGTGCCGGCCGGATTCGAGAGGTGGCGGGCCAGATCGCTGCCGCCAGCTATACGGGAACTAGACGAGGATCGCGATCGGTTCGAAAATCCCGTTCTGGTCTTTACCTTCGAGCACCTCTGCTGGCTGATCGCCGGATTATATGCCATCGCGAGCAGGCTCACACTGCTGGGCGATCGACCGCTTGCGCCGAAGGAAGCGGGCATAGCACTTTTTGACTACCGCCTTTCTCGCGAGGGACTGAGCGCCCTTCGCGGCGGTGGTTTCACGCTGCCCGCGCTAATGCATCTCGTGCAGGCGGCTTTGATGAAGGTCGCCCCAGCGAACGACTATACGGCAAGGATGGGGCTTGCGTTTTGCGCGCTCGGGTTGATCGCGATCGCATACACAATGCGCCGCTACATCGGGCGGATCGGAGCACTGGGAGTCGCCGGGCTGATCGCGATCTCGCCGACCATAACCTGGCTTTCGCGCAGCGATTCGATGGCTACGCTGGCCCTGATGGCAGCTCTGATCACACTGCGGTTGTTCCTCGCCTTCTGCCGCACACCGCGGTTTGCGATCGCGGTTGGAATGGGAGTCGGCGCGGCGCTTACGATGTCGTGCGATGCTACGGGGCAGGCGATTGTGCCAATCATGATCGCGGCAGGGGTGCTGCTGGTCGGATGGGAGAGGATAGCAAATCCGGATTTTCGCGAAGACATCGGTTTTCTCAAAGGTATCGGGACGGAGCGTTTAGGTGTTGCGGCCATAGTTGGCGCGGCGTTCTACGTCAGTCTGACGCCGCATCGTCTTTTGCTGCCGGCTGCGTCGGAAATTTGGGCCTTGAAGGCGTTTAAGTACTACGCGCCGATCGCGGCCACCTATGAGATTCTGATTGTGACGCTGGCTGGTACGGCTGCCTACTTGTGCGCCGCGAATCGGATCAGATCGCCGTTCGCGCGATGGTGCACCATTTGGGCGGCGTTGAGCGTGGGGTCTGTTCTGGTGATTCCGGCGCGTTCGGTCGAATTCGCTGTGCTGATGCTGCTGCCGATGGGGTTCTTGGCCGGCTTTGCGGTCGAATATCTCTACCACGCGCAAATCTGGCCTCGGGTAAGAATCCCGCTTTTGATTGCGGGAGCGACGACGCTCTATTTTCAGATCGCTTCAAACTTCATTGGTTCGACGCCGGTGCTCTCGCAAGGTGTCGCAGTAGCGCACGCCTTGGCGCTTTGGAGCGGAGCCGCGACGACCGATGAGAGTCGCAGCGCGGGCGAAAAAATCGCCGCCACCTGGCGCGAAGAGCGGGTGGCGCATCAACCAAGAGTCTACGTTGCGGCCGACGCGATGCTCGATCCGGTTCGATGGTACCTGCGTGATTTCGCGACGGCCGCCGATCCGAACAGCGCCGAGGTCGTCGTGTTTGCCGGCGATTCGCAAGACACCTCGGCCTTCGCGACCGCGAAGCCGACGGAGGGACGCCTTGAACGGATCGCCGTGGTTGTGACGAAAGAAACAGGCTGGGGGCCGCATCCTGCTCTGGCAGAAAAAATGTTACGCTACATTTTCGCGCCGCGGCAGCAGGATCGGATCGACACGGTCGAAGCGACAATCGCGTGGCATTCAGGTGCGGAATCGGCGGCGCGGCGCTTGAACGCAACTGAGGAAGCGTCTTCGCAAACGTGGGCTGATCGCGGAACGAAGCCGGTCGCAAGCAGTCACGGCGCCGCCGAAAAGCGCGCGCGGACTTTGTCGGCGTCCGCGGCGAAGGCGGGGGTTTCGAAGGTCAGGACGATCGAGACGGCGCAAGGAACGGGAGCGGATCTGGCGCTGAATGCGAGTCCCAGTTTGAGCGCGATGGTCTCTGCACCACCTCCTAGGCGGTATGGGAGGAGCGGTCAGCTAGCGAAGCTTTCTCTATCAGGCAAGGTTGCGGGCAGCAGGGAGAACCCAATCCTCGGGAAGCGCTCGCTGAAGATAGTCGCCGAGTTGGAGCCCGCTTCGCGACAGAAGCGGCGAATGATGCGAATCCCGCCAACGCGGCGGAGCGGACCAGACTCGAAGGTGCTGATCGTGGGCGGCCAAGACGAGAAGGGTGGGTTCATCACTGCGAGCGCCGAGTTTTTCGATAGCGACACCGGCAATTTTATTCCAATCAAGAGCGGGATGGCTGATCCGCGGGAATCGTATTCAGCGACCCGACTGCCGAACGACGACGTGTTGATCGCAGGTGGCCGCAGCACGGTTGACGGCGACATTGTGGCGACGGCGGAGATTTTCGACCCGGTGCTGGGAACCTTTACGTCGACCCACAGTATCATGACGGCGGCGCGCCAGGCGCACACGGCAACGCCGCTGGCGAATGGTAAGGTGCTGATAGCGGGCGGTTTCAACGCGCTTGACGGCGTGCTGAACAGTGGAGAGATATTCGATCCGGCTACGGGCGTCTTCTCCCCCGCCGGCAGCATGACTGACGGACGCCGATCGCATACGGCGACGGCGCTGCGCGACGGGCGCGTGTTGATCACGGGCGGGATAGACCAAGCCGACCGGATCGCGGCGAGCGCCGAGATTTTCAATCCCGCCAGCGGAAGCTTTAGCGCGACCGCGGATATGCACGATTCCCGCTACCAGCACACCGCGACGGCGCTCAAGAACGGCCGAGTACTGATCACGGGCGGTATCGACGACGGCGGCGAAGTGCTCGCGACTGCGGAGATTTTCGATCCTGCGACCCAAGCATTCCGCCCCACAACCGGCATGATGAGGGTCGGGCGCTACCTGCATGCGGCCGCGCTGCTGCGCAACGGAATGGTGCTGATATCGGGTGGATTTACCAATCGGTCAAGCGGAGTGACGGCGAGCGTGGAGCTGTTCGATCCCGCAACCGAAATTTTCATCGAGGTCGGACAGATGAACGAGCCGCGCGAATCGCACGCGGCGACGCTGCTCGGCAGCGGCAAGGTGCTGATCACGGGTGGTGGGGTGGACTTTAACGGGAGAGTGGCCGACAGCGCCGAGCTGTTCGATCCGGGGACGCGCAAGTTTACCCTGACCCGGACGCGGATGGTGGAATCACGCGAGGTGCATACCGCTACCCTGGTGCGGTAGACGGCGCGATCGATAACCGAGAACTCGCTCACCGCGCGCGCCGCATCGGTCCGGCCGTCTCAGCAGTTCGTCGTCGGCCAAGCCGATCAGAGCGGCGGTCTTTGGAAGCCGCCCAGCTCGCCTTCGAGAACTTTGGCCACGGCGAGCACGTTTTCCTCATCGAAGGCGCGTCCTACAATTTGTACACCAATGGGAAGTCCCTGGCGGTCGAGACCGGCGGGGACGACCGCAGCCGGAAGGCCTGCGCAATTGACCCAAACCGCCGGCCAATTGGCGCTGTACAGGCTGTGGCTACTGCCGTCGATATCGACGTCATAGGCACCGTGCGGAAAGGCGGGAACGCAGAACGGCGCACAGATGACGATCGGATGGTGTTCCATGAACTTGGCGAGTTCTATGCGGTAGATGTCGCGCTCAATCGCAATCAGGAAGAATTCAGCGGCGGATTTAGAGGGCGCCGGGGTGAAGAGAGCCTTGGTTAGGCGCTCACGGGATAGTTTCAGCTTGTCCCCCAGCGCCTCGTGCATAAGCGTGTTGCCGTCGGCCATCGCATAGCGCTGCCATAAATCGGCGCCGCGCTCGACGGGGGGTGTTTTGCTTTCGACCAAGACTCCCATCTTTTCGAGCGCTCGGGCGGCGCGGTCGACCGCGGCGCGTATGTCTTTGGCGACCGGCGCGAGGCCGGGTACATCGGCGAAGGTGGCACACTTCAGCTTCTTCACATCGACCCCATCGGGGCGGGCCTCGGCCGAAGGCGCAGTGTAAGGAGTCTCGGGATGCGGGCCGCGAACGATGTTATAGACCAGGGTGAGGTCATCAACGTACCGGCTCAGAGGCCCGAGGGTGGCCATCTGGGAGATTGGAGGCGGCGCGGCCGGTCCGCCAGGCAAGTGGCCCTTGCCGGGAATGGTACCCCAACTCGGCTTGAGCCCGGTGATGCCGCAGAAATGCGCGGGAACGCGAATTGACCCGCCGTAGTCGCCGCCGAAGCCAAACGCGCCAAAGCCCGAGGCCAGCGAAGCGGCCTCACCGCCGCTTGAACCGCCCGGCACCCGCTTGTGGTTCCAGGGGTTGTTGGTGGAGCCGAAAACCGGATTTTCGCAGTCGTAGTCCATCGACATCTCGGGAACGTTGGTCTTGGCGATGATGATCGCGCCGGCCGCTCGAAGCCGTGCTACCGCCGGCGCATCTTCGCCTGGGACGTTGTGTTCGAAGACTTTCATGCCATTGGTGGTACGGATGCCAGCGGTCTCGATAGCATCTTTCATTGTGATCGGCAGGCCTTCGAGCGCACGAGGTCTTCCGGCGGCGATAAGCTTGTCGGATTGTTCCGCCTCCTCGACGGCGCGCTGCTCGACTAGTGTGACGACGGCGTTAAGCTTGCGATTGTGGGTCTCGATCCGCTCGAGAAACGCCTGGGTTAATTCGACCGAAGAGATTTCCTTGGCACGCAACATCTGAACGAGGCGGACCGCCGGCGAGAAGCAAAGATCATCGAGCTCCATAGCAACTCCGAGAATAAGTCAGCCGCTCAGGGGCAGAACGACCAGAATTTAGCATCGCCCCATGCTGCATGCACGCCCGCCAATTGATCGCGAAATTCAGGAGAGCAGAGTGCGGAGGCGAGCGCGATCGAACCCGGCGACGAATTCCGAGCCGACTATCGTGATTGGGCGTTTGAGCAAATTGGGATCCTCTGCGATCAGCTTGAATGTCTCTTCACGCGAAAGCGTCTTGCCGGCGAGGCCCATCGTTTTGTAGGGAATGCTTTTCGGGTTGATGAAATCGCGCGGGTCGCCGTCTTCGAAAATCTCCTTTAGTTCGCTGATCGAGAAGGGCTGCTTGGCATAGTTGCGCTCGTCGGGCTCAATACCTAGGTCGTTGCGCAAGAAACTTCTTGCGTTGCGGCAAGTGGTTCAGGTCGATTTCCACAGGAAGACGGCTTTTTTCTTCATTGGTGCCTCGCGTCAAATCGTACACTTAATCGAAGATCAAAGCGTAGCCTGGACGAGACCAATTTTCAGGCAGTTTCCGGTTGATGATCGAAAGCGCGGAATTCATCGTCCGCCGGTGATCAGACTCTTTGCAAGCGACCTCGCTTGCAACTTCGAGACCGTGCCCTCTGGTAGCCGGATAGGGCAGATATCTTAAGCGGCGCGCGGATGGCTCAATAGCGCCGACCGATTCGAAACACAAATCGATGCGCGTTCTGAAGGGCGACTGGGCAAATCTCACGATCAGGTAGAAGTTGAGTCCCTCGTTTGCGACTTCTATGGAGCTACGAATAACCCTGATCGTCGTGCCAGAGAGGCCCAAAGTTGTGTGGGCTCGTAAGCATAGAAGCAAAAGCCGCGATCAGGGGTATGCCCGGGTTGAGACTTAAAGGCGCAACGCGACGATCATCGCGACCAGTAGGATGGCGAGGGCCGAAAGCGTGAACCTCGTCATGTTAAAGTTTTTGCCGCGATAGATGAGCACCATCGCGGAGTAGATCGCGCCATGAAAACCACGATCACAAGGCGGACTACGGCCATCGGCGCCCGCTCGCGGCTCGAATTCAGCACCAGCACCAAGAAGACGAGGGTAGCAATCGAAGGGAGGAGGAGCAGGCCCTCGAGCTTGCCACCGTAGCGGTTAACCTCGCCGGACAGACCCCAATGGATCGGCAGACGATCGGGGACATTGGGCCACGCGATCGCGGCTGCAACATACATCGCGGCGAGGACGAGGATCGCCGGGAGGTCAGCCATCCATTGCAACTTCACGCGGACAGGGTTAGCGCCGAGGATCCGCGTGAGACCAGCCCCAGATTCTCATCGTCCGGGCGTGAAGGTTTGGTGCGCACATCCGCCGCTTGCAAAGCAGGACAAGACTATCGGGAGTTGACCTCCAGCCGCGAACAAGGCGGCGGAAAAAGGATACATAAATTTGGAGTTACTGTTTGGCGTGTGACTAACGCCGCCCAGTTGCCACATGCATTTGCCATCGAGTTCGCGACGCACGGTTGACGGGTCAGGACGGCTGATAAACTACTTTTAGGGCAGCCGAAAGAGCAGTCCCAGAGGCTGAAAACCAAAACGCATCCCCTCAACCGCAAGGACGAGCGCCCAACCGACTATTCTATACTGTGGTCGGCCGGGGCACTGGCGTGCGAGGTTGTGCCGCCACTGTACATCGGCTGCGCTCCCGACGCCGGCGGGGTCCCAGTGGCGTTACCACTCGCAGCAATGGGCGCCGCACTTGCGGAGCCATCGCCCGCGGTCGTGGTTGGACCCGTGAAGTGGAGCTGCTCCTTGCCTTTTAGAACGTCAGGAGTGATGACGTAATCGCCACCCATCGAAGAGCGCCAGATCGTATTGGCGACCTGCGAGTTACCAGCGGTCGCGGCGTACGCGCCGGCTCCAACGATGCCGCCGGCAATCGCGTAAGCCATCTTGAAAGGGAAGTACACAATACTCGTGACCGCCGAGCCTGCGCCGTAGCCGACCCCGCTCCAGTCAGTGTTGCCGTTAGCGGGTTGCGGAACTTGGTCTGCGAGGCTGCAAACCGGGCCGATCAAGGTTGCAGCGAGAAAAAATAGCGAAACTTTCTTTGCGAGTGAGATCATCACACCATCCTCCTCAATCACGGCACGCAAACATTATACCACAAAAAACCCTCGCTGGAACCTATGGATCGTCCTAGTTTGGGTGGGAGCCTCTGTACATTTGGTGCCTCCAGGGCGAGGTCCAGAGCGGCGGGCGGTGACTGGACATATCCAGACCAACCTTTCGCCTGGTTTCTGCTCTTAAAATGTCCACATAATTCTGCTAGGTGGCTTCGCCGTTGGCCTGCCGAAGCTTCAAGAATGGAATAGACGAGATGGTCGAAATCACGCTTTTTGCGAAGGAGCAAAACCTATCTCTAGTCTTGATTCCCCTCCGAGACAGCCTGCAAGTTCAAACTCTTTGATAAGAGTTCCTTGCAAGAGGTCCCTCGTCGATCTTGAGCGACCGCGATGCTCAGTTAGGATGGCGCGGCATAAAGCCAAGTCAAAGTCTCGGCGGCCACCTTGCAATTTTGGCCCGTTGGCCTTGCTTACAAACGCAGCCGACCCCACGGGGCGCGAACCTGCAGGAGAGATCAGGAAGGCTGAGGCCGGAGCGATTCGGCTAACGGCAAGAACTCGCGGTTTCCAAGAACTCAATTGAGCTTCATCTTGCGAAAGACAAAGATTAGTTCTACTCAGTTTTCACCACCCAGCCGCGGGGCAAGAGTTCCATCAGAAGACGGAAGGCTTGGTCAAGATAGGCGGCATCCTTGGATTCGAGAGTCAGGCGGACGCGATACTCGGGGTTGCCGATTTTCGGATAAGAGCCGAGCAGAAGATCGGGGAAGCGCGCGACGCAGAGGTTGAGATGTTCGGCGATCGCATCCTCGCGGGCCGAAGTATAAATCACGCGCAGATAGTACGGATCGGTCGCGAAGCGGCCGATGAGCGAGAGCAGCTTGGATTCGAATAACTGCGGAATGCCTGGGAGCATATAAACGTTTTCAAGCTGGATGGTCGGGAAAGCCATTTCGCCGCCGGCGTTGAGGATCGCGCCCTCGGGCGCTTCGGCCATCTTAAGAGCGGCGGCGTTGGTCTTTTCCTTGAAGCCTGCGCGGATGATCCGTTCGAGTTCTGGATGGCGGACGATCGGACGATTGAAGGCGAGAGCGACGCCTTCGATCGTGATGTCATCATGAGTGGGTCCGACCCCGCCCGACGTTATAACGAAATCGAAACGATCGGAGCAACGACGGACTTCTTCGGAGATGGCACGAAGTTCGTCGGGGACAACTGCGATGCGTTTGAGCGTCACACCGAGCTTGCGGAGTTCACGGGCGGCGAACCAGGCGTTGGTATCTTGCACCTTGCCCGAGAGGATTTCGTTGCCGACGATGACCAGCGCGCAGATTCGTTCTTCCATAGCGATTAGGCAAAGGAAGACTAGCGCAGCGGAGTCCCGAACGCATCCGGAGGGTTGTGCAATCCAATCAAGGGGAGGTAGAGCCCCGGTCGGAATTAGCGGTGATAAAATCCTTCAGGCGGCGCTTGAGACGCGTTTCGATTTGACGGACGCGCTCGCGGCTGATGCCGAAACGTTCGCCGATCGCCTGCAGAGTTTCAGGGTTTTCGGTCCGCAAGCGCGCACGAAAGATTTCGAGTTCCTTGTCCTTGAGTGTGTTTTCGAACTGCTGAATCTGACCCTGGGCAAACGCCTGCCATTCGGCGTCGGCGGTGGCCTCTTCAGGGTTGCGCGAATCGTCGGGTAGGACGTCGAGCAGGTTAGCTTCGCCGTCGTCGACGGCGGGTTGATCGAGCGACACGTCGCTCTGCGCCATCCGCTCCTGCATCTCGCGAACTTCGCTCTCCTTCACACCCATGCGCTGCGCGATTAGCTTGGGCTCTGACCTGAAGCCTTCGGCTTCAAGGCGTTCGGTCTCTTTTCTCAGATTGAAGAAGAGTTTGCGCTGCGCTTGTGTGGTCCCGATCTTGACC
>DASXNP010000471.1:0-6718 GCA_036494985.1 Binataceae bacterium (SeqCode) | reverse complement strand
TCTATCCGTGTTGTTCTCGAGGGCATCGGTTCCGACGGCAGTAGCGCGCCGCCCGCAACTTTGCGTTTTTTACTTTCTCACTGGGTGCAGGGGTCACCCCTGCTGCCCGCCGCGCAGGCGATTATTCGCTCCTCCTCACGCAACCGTCCTCAACGCATCCACAATATTCCTGCGCGCCGCCGAACTCGCCGGCACCATCGCGCTGAAAAGTCCTATCAATGCGGACGCGACCAGCGTCTCAACCAACACCGTCGGCGGCATCCGAATAGTTCCAAGCGGCCCCCCTACGTTGCCGATCGAGAAAACTTTCAGCAGGATATACGCCGACCCACATCCTATAACCCCGCCGATAAGTCCTATCAGCACCGACTCAGTCAGCAGCAGCGACAAAATCGTGCGCGACGGAAATCCCATCGACCTCATCACCGCAATCTCACCGCGCCGCTCGCGAATCGACATCGCCGCCGTATTCGCCGCTACCAGTCCTATCGTCAGCACCACGATAAAACCCAGCAGCTCCGCCATCCTGAAAAACATGCGGTACTGGTCAAGGAAGTTGCCGATAAATGCCGCCTCCGACTCCGACAAGGTCTCCGCCGAAGAATTGGCAAAGCCTTCATCGATAGTCGCAATCACCTGCGGCACACTCTCCGGCTTGTCCACCTTGATCCACATGTTATCGACGATACCGGGACGCCCGGCCGCTTCCTCAAGATAGTCTCTCCTGAACAGCAAAAAATTCGGCGGCGCTTTGCCTTGGATCGTGCCCACAATCTGCAGCGTCACGTTGAAAGGATAGAGCGTCCCGCGCAGCTGGATCTGCTGCCCAAGATGGAGATGAAAGCGCTTCATCGTCTCTTCGCCGACCAGCGCTGCGGTGCGAATTTTCTTGAATTGTTCGAACTGTTCGGGGCTGATCCCCCAGTCAGGCCACATCTTATCGACATCCGCGGGATCCGCTGCCAGATTGGGAAACTGATCGGAAACTTCGTGATAGACGCCGCCAAACCAGCTCTCCGGCACTACCACCTCGACATGCGGCAACGTAGCGACCCGCTGCTTGTAGGCAATCGGAATCGAATAAGCCAGCCCAGCCTTATTATGCATCGCAATCCGCGTAGACGAAGCCGTATTACCCAGTATCTGGTCGGCAACAGTAGGCACACTAACCAGCGCCGAAAAAATAAACAGCGAAACCGCAATCGACAAAACAGTCAAAAAAGTCCGACGCTTACTCCGAACCAAATTCTTAAAAACCAGCGCCGCATATTTCATCGCCGACTCCTATCTGATCGCACCCCCCTTACCTTTCTAACAGGGACGAAGTCCCGCATCTTTTCTTAACCCTAAGGTGCAGGGCTTAGCCCTGCCCAGGGGAGTGTGAAACCCAGGAGGGGTTTCACGTCGCCTCCCTCACGCATGCGCCGCCTCCGCGGGCGCGCCTCTCTTCCCAGGCTCAACCCCGGCCAACACCCCCTTATCCAGCCGATAAACCGTATCGACATATCTCTCCGCACGCGGGTCATGCGTAACCATCACGATCGTTTTCTGAAACTGCCGATTCATATCCACCAGCAGCCCCAAAATTTCCTCGGCCGACTTGGCGTCAAGGTCGCCGGTAGGCTCGTCAGCCACGATAATCGTCGGATCCGCCACAATCGCCCGCGCAATCGCAACCCGCTGCTCCTGCCCGCCCGATAGCTGCCGCGGATAATGGTCCATCCTATCCGCCAGGCCCACCACCTTGAGCGCTGTCTCAACATGCTGTCGGCGGTCGGCCTTGTTCAAACTCGTCAGCAGCAGCGGCAACTCGACATTCTCAAACGCCGTCAGCACCGGAATTAAATTGTAGAACTGGAACACCAACCCGATATGCCGCGCGCGCCAGCCCGCCAGGTCGCGTTCTTTCATCCCCGTGATTTCCTCGCCGCCGACCGCGACGCGCCCGGTGCTCGCGTGATCGATTCCCGCAATCAGGTTGAGCATTGTGGTCTTGCCCGATCCCGACGGCCCCATAATCGCGACGAAGCGCCCGACCGGAATCTGCACGGTAACGTCGTCGAGCGCGCGCACCTCGAACTCATCGCGCTTGTAAATCCGGGTCACATGCTCGAGATCGATCGCATACTTTTCGTCCATAACATCCTTCCCTTTACCCGCTACCGGGTCACTTTCCCGCCGCTGCGATGCGAGACGGTTTAAGCCGCGAAACGGCGCGCCGCTTCACCTGTATTTCCCGCTTCAACTGCGCACACAACTTCCCCAGCACCCGCGCCTTCGCCGCAGTAATCTCACACCCAAGCTCAATCACAAATCGTCGCACCGCGCTCGCGCCCGCGCGCCGCATCTCGGCCACCATTCCGGCCAGAATCGCGGTGCGCTCTTCATCGTCGCGCCGCGACCGCTCCATATGCTCAAGCGCAATCTCCGGCTCGCGGTCCGCGAAATAAATCTTCACCTGCGACTCGTCGAATACGAACAAAGGCTGCGCCGGCTCGCGCAACATCTTGATAAAACGCGCTCGGCCACGCGGCGTGATCGCATAGACCTTCCGCGCCCGCCGCCCGCGGCGCTCCGTGCGAAGCTTGACCAGCCCGTCACGCGCCAATTTCTTCAGCGCCGGATATATCGATCCATCGCTCACCCGATAGAAAAACCCGACCGGGTCCTGGAACCGCTGCTTCAAGTCGTAACCAGTCGCCTCCGACTCCATCAGAAATCCGAGGATCGGGAACTTCACATCCATCCGCGGCGGCGTCTTGTCGAATTCGAGCGCCGACCTGGCCGGAAACAGCTGCGCACCGGGACGATAACCTCGCGTCCCGTTCATCCCGGATGTTAACGATCCCTCATGCATACCTATCGAGCCAATAGCTCGACTTGAGCTATGTGTCAACTAGTTAGGAAAGAATCAGGATGCAGCAATCCGGCTGCGGATCGCTCGCCCAAGATTGCTGTGTCCCGCAAGCGGCGCGACGCGTCCGCCGATAGCCGCAAGCTCGCGCATCCGCTCAGGCTCCGGCTCAGTACCAAACACCACGTCCCAGATTCGGCTGGTAACCCCGAAAATCGCGTCCGGCTCGCTCGCATGATGCGCCAGATGCCGCGTGCGCAGCCGCTCTTCAACCGCATTCGCAGGACTCACGAAATGAATCCGATAATGCACGTACTCATACACGGCGAACCCGCACACGATACCGCCATAAAAAACCACCCCAGGCGCCAGACCAAAGAACGCGATCGCTCCCGCCAAAACGATCGCAGTCGGAATCCACGCCCCCAACGCAAACACCGCATGCGGATCGCGATGATGCACATCATGGAGCTGTGTCACGAACGTCCGATGCGCATGCCCCAACACCCCGTGGATGACATACTCAACCAACGTCCACCCAAACAGCCCAGCCAGAAAAGCAAAAACCAGTATCACGGTACGATCTTAGGACCGCGCCAGACCCTTAGCAACGCAGCCCCCTGATTGCATCCGGAGCCTCTCCCCACGAGATGGCACTTGACACCCTATTAAAGGATTGGAATACTCCAGTTCTCTATGATCGAAGAGGAGGCCCAAAAAATGAACGGCTCAGCCAATCCGTATCTGACCGGCAACTACGCTCCATGGCGCGAAGAGGGTGACGCCTTCGATCTCGAGATCGAAGGTGAGCTGCCGCGCGATCTCAACGGCAGTCTCTACCGAATCGGGCCGAACCCGCACTTCAAGCCCCTCGGCCGCTACCATTGGTTCGATGGCGACGGGATGGTCCATGCGTTCATCCTGCGCGACGGCCGCGCCGCTTATCGCAATCGCTACGTCCGCACCGACGGCCTCAAGGCTGAGATGAAACAGGGGCGGGCGCTGTTCGGCGGATTGCTCGAGCAGCCGCGCGAAGCCGCGCAGGATCTGCCGCCGTTCAAGAATGCCGCCAACACCAACATCATTGGATACGCCGACCGCCTGCTCGCGCTGTTCGAAGCCGCGTCGCCGCACGAACTCAAGCCCGACACGCTCGAGACAACCGGGCTGTTCAATTTCGGCGGCAAGCTGAACGGCCCCGTCACGGCGCATCCGAAGTTCGATCCCGTCACCGGCGACCTGCTGTTCTTCGGCTATCAGCCGTTCCCTCCGTACGTGACGTGGTATCGCGCGAGTCGCGACGGCAAGCTCCTCGAGTCGCGCCCGATCGACACCGGACTGCCGGTGATGATGCACGATTTTATCGCGACCGATAACTACGCGATCTTTTTCGTCTGCCCGTCGGTGTTCCATTTCGAGAATGCGCCGGCCGGGAAGCCGATCTTCGTTTGGGAGCCGCAGCATGGAACTAAAATCGGCGTGATGAATCGCAAGTCCGGCGACATGAAATGGTTCCAGGACGAAGCTTTCTTCATCTTTCATTTTCTCAATGCGTACGAGGAGAACGGCTCCTTGATTGTTGATGGATGCCGAATGGAGTCGCTCGATATGTCCGGCAATTCGTTCGGCGGCAAGCCGGCGATGCCGTGGCGCTGGGACCTGAACTTGAAGGACGGCTCGATACGCCAGCGGCAAGTTGACGACGTCGGCTCGGAGTTCCCGCGCTTCGACGAACGCATCGCCGGCCGCAAGCATCGCTACGGCTACTTCGCCGGCGGCGACGTTATATCGCCGGAGCATGAGACCAGCTTCCAGGCCCTAATTAAGCGCGACTACCAGACCGATAAGTTGGAGGTTCACAACCTCGGGAAAAATTTCGCGCCCGGTGAGCCGGTGTTCGTGCCGCGCAACGCGAAGTCCTCCGAAGACGACGGCTGGGTGCTCGCAGTGTGGTACGACGAGGCGCTCAATCGCAGCGAGCTGGTCGTGCTCGACGCGCAGAACTTTGCGGGCGCGCCGGTCGCGAGGATCAAATTGCAGCATCGCGTGCCGTGGGGCTTTCACGGCAACTGGGTGCCCGCGCAGTGAAGAAGGCAGTGCGTCCGCCGCGGGCGCCAACTCGCGAGGGTCAGCAAGAGCCGAACGACGGGCTCGCCTTACTGCACTTTCCCAAAAAAAAAGCGTCGCTCGATCTCGCGCTGCTCGGATTGATCGCGGAAGTGCCCGGCGTGTCGGGCTACGACATCATGAAGATCTTCGATCTGTCGATGGCGCATTACTGGCACGCGCATCCGACGCAGATCTATCCGACCCTCGATCGGATGGAGGAGTTCGGGCTGATCAAGCGGCGCAACGTCGTGCAGCGCAACCGCCCTAACAAGCGCCTGTACACGATCACGTCGTCGGGCGAGCGCATTCTGATCGAATGGCTCGAGAGTCCCTTCGAAGGGATCAACCTGAAGCATCCGCCGCTGCTGCGATGCCGCTTCCTCGGGAACCTGGGTGCGGACGGCGCGATCGCGGTGCTCAAGGAAGAGCGGCGCTCGTGGGCGATTCATCTGAAGCGTTACCGCGAGCTCGAGAAGACCTACTTCGCCGACGGCAAGGGCTACCGCGACGTAAACGCGATGTTCTCGATGTTCACGTTGAAGCGCGGGATCGACTGGATGGGCGAGAACATCCGCTGGTGCGAATGGGCAATCGCCGAGGTCGAACGCAATCGCGCGCTGTTCCCGGCGGAGAATATGCGCACGCAGATGAAGCCGCTAATCCCCTTCGACCCAATCCGCCACGGTCAGATGGCCCGCGATGAGATGGTCACCGGCATGAAGAGATACCATCGCCGCAAGGCGCGCGAGGCGGCGCGCGCTGCGGAAAAGAATCATCTCGCCTGAAAGCGGGCGAGGTAGGAGTCGGACGCGCTCCGCGCCATCGGCGTAACCTTTTCGGGACGGCGCGGGTTCTGTAGATAGAGGCTGATGTGTCCGCTCGTGCTGCATCCTTATATGCGACGCGCTCCGTTGCGCGCGACATCGGTCGCTCCGCTGCGCCGGAGTGCGGCGTGAAGGCGCCGACCGCGGCGCGGCTCGATCGTGATTGCTCGGCCGAGCGCGCGTTGATTGAGGCGGCACAGCGGGACCGCGGGCGCTTCGCCGAGTTGTACGAGGCTAACTTTGAGCGCGTCTATGCCTATGTCGTTCGGCGTGTGCGCGATCGCGACGAGGCGCAGGACATTACCTCCGATGTTTTCCATCTCGCGCTGAAAAGTCTGCCGCGATTTGAATGGCGCGGAGTGCCATTTGCGGCCTGGCTTTTCAGAATTGCTTACAACGAAATTGCCGATCGATCGAAGAGCATCGCCAAGCGCCGCGTGCATGAACATTTATTTCAGGAAAACGATGCGCCCGTTGTGGACCCATCGAGCGTCGACGACGCCGAGCGGCGCGGCCGGTTGTTCAAGCTCGTCGAGCGGCTGCCGCGGGATCAGTCGCGAGTGATCGAGATGCGGTTTGCGCTGGATAAATCGATTCGCGAAATCGCTGCCGCGCTTGGGCGCTCGGAGGGCAGCGTCAAGCAGCTTCAATTCCGCGGCCTGCAGAATTTGCGCGTGCGGCTAGGTGACCCGACGGGAGAGCAGTGAGAATGGCTAAGGGGAAACTTATCGAGCAACTGGACGATGCGGTGGAGGCGATCGTGTCGAAACCGAACGCGCCGATCCCAACGTCCGATCCGCGCCTCGCGGCGATTTTGAGGATCGCCGGCGAGTTGCGGGATTTGCCGCGCGCTGATTTCAGGAATCGTTTGAAAGCGGAGCTGGTTGCAGAATCAAAAGAACTTGAAGCGGCCGCGCCGCCTTCGCCCGCA
>DASXNP010000470.1:0-3753 GCA_036494985.1 Binataceae bacterium (SeqCode) | reverse complement strand
GCCAACCAACAAGGAGATCGAAGCGACCGCGGCCAGCAGCATGGTCATCACCTGAGTCGCGCCCTGAGCGGCCTGCGCGATATCTTCGAGGCTGCGCACGGTGAAATCATCGTCTTGGTTGGGCTGGATGCGATGGCGTTGATGAAGGATTTGCGTTACCTGCTCGATCGCGGGCTGGATTAGATCGCCGTCGGCGGTCTTAAGCTCGATCACATTGACCATGCCTGAAAGCTTGGGCACATTGCCGAAGACGCTGGTGCGGACGGTGGTCGAGTTGAAGGGCGTGGTCGAATAGAGGGCGGTTGAGGTCGCCACCGGATTCGCGGCGGCGCCGCCGATCACCTTGCGCTGCGCGGTCTGAAACGGGATGAAGACTACGTCGTCCTGATCCTGGCCCCAGTTGTTCTGGCCTTTAGCTGACATCACGCCAATCACGCGCATCAGGACCCCTTTGATGCGGACGGTCTGACCCACCGGATCCTGCCCGGTGGGAAACAGATTGGTAGCGACGGTTTGTCCGAGCACGCACAGGTTGTCGGCGGAGTGTTCTTCTTCGCTGGTGAAGAAGCGGCCGCGGGCGACCGGCCAATCGGCGATCTCGACATGATCGGCGGTGGTGCCCGTGATGTTCGTACTCCAGTTGGTGGTGGCACTGACGACCTGCGCGACCTGACGATCGACGTATCCGGTTAGAGCAACGGAGCGGGCCTCTTTGGCGATCGCCTGGGCGTCGCCGACCGTCAGAGTGGAGCGGGAGCCGAACCCGGCCCGAACCCCGTTGGAAGTCGTCGCTCCGGGCAGCACTATGATCAGGTTGCTGCCGAGGCTGGCGATCTGATCGCGTACCGAGGCGCTGGCGCCTTGACCGATCGCGACCATCGCGATCACGGCGCCGACGCCGATGAAGATACCGAGCATGGTCAGCGCGGACCGCATCTTGTTTCGGCCAAGGGCGCGGGCGGCCGTCGCGATTGCCATCGCGGCGAAAGACCACGCTTCATCATTTCGAGAATCGGTCGATTGCGATCGGAGCGATAAGAATGCGGGATCCGCGGCTTGCCGGGCTGCGGGCGCGGGGGCCGGACGGCTGCGGGTTTCCGAAACGATCACGCCGTCGCGAAAGGTTACGATCCGATCGGCGTAGGCCGCGATCTCGGCTTCGTGGGTAACCAGAATCACGGTGAGGCGCTGTTCGCGATTGAGCCGCTGAATCAGCGCGAGGATTTCGTTGGAGCTCTGGCTGTCGAGATTGCCGGTAGGCTCGTCGGCAAGAAGGATCGAGGGATGATTGACGAGGGCTCGGGCAATCGCCACGCGCTGCTGCTGGCCGCCGGAAAGCTGGTTGGGATTGTTCTGCTCTCGACCTCCGAGTCCGACCATATGCAGCAGATCGTGGGCGTGACGGCCGCCGTCGCCGGTCCATCCGGAGTAGAGCAGCGGCAGTTCCACGTTTTCGATGGCGTTGGTGCGCGAGAGCAGATTGAAGCTCTGAAAGACGAAGCCGATTCGGCGGCTTCGAATCGCCGCGAGCTGCTCCTCGTCGAGCGAAGCAACCTCGATGCCTTCGAGCACATACTTGCCACTGGTGGGACGATCGAGACATCCGATGATGTTCATCAGAGTGGATTTCCCCGAACCGGAGGCGCCCATTATGGCGATGAACTCGCCGCGGTCGATCGTGAGGTTGGCGCCGCGCAGGGCGTGGATGTCGATGTCGCCGATGTGGTAGGTGCGAGTGAGGTCACGGATCTCGATGAGGGGACCGGCAGCTGCAGGCGCGGTAAAAGGCGGTGCGGCTGCAGATGCGGTAGAAGGCAGTGCGGCTGAAGCGGACATCGGATCAGCGCATCCGAGGCGGACCCTGCGTCAGGGGGCTTGCGGGCCCCGCCGCTGCCTTTTGCGTTCGGATCTCGTCGGTCACGACCTCGTCGCCTTCATGCAGATTGCCCGAGAGCAGTTCGGCGTTGTTGCCATCGTCCAGCCCGGTCTTAATCACAACCGGCTTCAGCCCGCCGCCGTTTTCTATCCAGACGCGAGCACCGCGCCGCTTTTGGGAGACTTGGCCGTCGGTCGCATTGTTGGCTGACACCGCAGTCGTGGCGGCGCCCCGGCGCTTGGGGTGGAAGCGGATGGCGGGCAGCGGCACGCGCAGCACATCATCGCGGCGAGCGGTGACCACCGACATGGTCGCGGTCATGCCGGGCTTGAGCAGCAGTTCGGGATTGGCGACACTGACTACCACGTCATAGGTAACGACGTTCTGCACCGTGATCGGGGCTTGGCGGACCTGCGAGATTGTGCCGAGAAAGTCGCGATTTGGGAAGGCATCCACGGTAAAGGTCGCGGGTTGGCCTTCGCGGACCTCGCCTATGTCAGATTCGCTGACGTTCGCATCGACCTGCATTTGGGTGAGGTCTTTCGCGATCAGAAAGAGCGTCGGGGTCTGAAAGCTGGCAGCGACCGTCTGGCCGACGTCCACATTGCGCGAGACGATCGTTCCGTCAACCGGCGAGATGATGTCAGTGTAGTCGAGGTTGACCTGCGCTTCATGCAGGTTTGCCTGCTGTTGTTCGATATTGGCTTTATCGAGAGCGATTTGGGCGACGGCCTGATGGTATGCGCTCACGGAGTTGTCGACGGTATCCTGCGAGACCGCCCCCTCTTTGACCATCGCGGCATTGCGCTCGGAGGTGAGCTTCTTGTAGGCCATGTCGGCCTCATCCTTTAACAGTTGAGCTCTCGAGTTGGAGAGCGCGGCCTTTGATTCGTCGACCTTCACCTGAAAGGAACGCGGATCGATTTTCGCGATCAGCTGATTCTTCTTTACTGGCGTGTTGTAGTCGGCATAGATGTCTTGAATCGGGCCCGAAACGTAACAACCCACCTCGACCGTAGTTACCGGATTAACCGCGCCAGTTGCGGTGACCACCCGGCTGATCGGACCGCGAGTGACGGGAGCGGTGAGGTACTTTACCGCGTCGTGTGCGGGGCGCAGAAAATAGAGCGCGGCCACCACTCCCAGGACGACGGCGATCGCGGCACGCTTTTGTTTGGCGGAGAAGCGGCGCATGGTTGATCAATTAGAGCGCGGCGAGGACCCAGACTTCTATAGATGAGACGCAGGAGCGGGGCTGAAATTTCACCGATTGCGAGCTGAAATGGCCGGCAAAGCCAGGGTTTTACGCCGGGAGCGGGAATTATGAGCTCAGAACCTGATCGGAAACCTCCGCTTGACGGGATAAGGGTGGTTGATCTTACCCGCTACCTGGCGGGTCCGTTCGCGACCCAAATTCTAGGCGACTACGGCGCGGACATCATCAAAGTCGAACCGGCCAAGGGCGCGCGCAATCAACTCGCGCAGGATCCCAGCAAGGACGACTACTTTTTTCTCAGTACAAACCGATCCAAGCGAAGCATCGCTCTGGATATCAAGCGACCCGAAGGGCGGGCGATCCTGGAGCGGATGGTCGAAGGTGCCGATGTGCTGATCGACAACTTCAGGCCTGGTGTGATCGACGCGATGGGCTTGGGATACGAAAAAGTGGCCGCCCGGAACCCGCGCTTGATCTCGTGCACGATCAGCGGCTTCGGTTCCACCGGTCCGCTGCGCGACAATCCGGGATTCGATCAGATCGCGCAAGGGTTGTCCGGGCTGATGAGCGTCACCGGCTCGCGCGAGAGCGGCCCAACCCGGGTCGGAATCGCGATCTGCGACCTGCTTGCGGGAATATTCGCTGCCCAGGGAATCCTGCT
>DASXNP010000469.1:0-2861 GCA_036494985.1 Binataceae bacterium (SeqCode) | reverse complement strand
AGCCGCCCGCACCGCCGTGGATTATCAAAGCGTACCCGCCTCCGGCTACTGACATTGACGGCAAATAAATCGCAAAAGGGTGAGGACCGCGGTTTCGTCACCCAGCTCTTGGGGCAAGTTTTCGCTCATATTAGGATTTCTTAAGTCTGCCATAGGACGGGGTGCCCAGATCTTATGGCCGGCACTTTCGCCGGAATCGCTTGCCAAGACCTACGCCGACGGGCGACGGGCCCACAGGAAGAGCCGAGTGAAGTTGAAGGTCAACGGCCCGGTCGTTCCGTAAGCGGATTCGAGCCGGCGGGTCCATTCGGCGATAAAGGCGGCATGGTGGGTTTCGGGAATCCGCTTCAGAAACGGGCGCAGGGCGGTCGCACGGCTCCATTGGACGATTTCGGCCGGACTTGCCATCGGATGGGTGAAGGTGTGGTAGTAACAATCGATCTCGCAATAGCCGAGAGCGCAAAGCATGCTTCGGTATTCCATCGGAGTACCAACCGTGCGCGACGGCAGGGGGGTATGTCCGACCCAATCGAGCCAAGGCGACTCACGGGAGAGCGCCAGGAGGCTGAGTTGGGCGGTTTCCTCGTCGTTCGCTGGCATTTGGACGGCGAGTTGGCCGCCAACCTCGAGCGCCTTGAACCAAAGCGCTAGACAAGCACGATGATCGCGGGCCCATTGCAAGGCAGCGTTTGAAAAAACAATCGAAAACTGGCCAGCGCTGGCCAAGGTCGTGAAATCGGCGTGCTCGAAGCTAACTCGATCGGCGAGCGATGGATCGAGAGTCGCCCGCAGTTTGTTGGCCTCGGCTACCATCGCGGGCGACGAGTCGATTCCCAGCGCCGATCCCGACTCGGCGCGACGGGCGAGCTCGACGGTATGCTCGCCGGTGCCGCAGCCCAGATCGAGGATCGAGGCTTCTGGTGCGATCCTGAGACGGCGCACAATCATCTCAAAAGGCTCCGCGCGATAGCGGCGAAACCGGTTGTAGAGGCCAGGATCCCAGTCAGGGCTCATCACCCGATGCTAACCCACGGCTGATCCTTGCAGAAGAGAATCCGAACCTTTTCCATCAGTCCAAAGACGTGATGGAGCGATGGTCGGTGAGCAAGGAACAAGGCGCACAGGGCGGAGCGCTGTGGGTAGTTCTGTTGATGGTGGCAATTGTCGTCCTCATCTGGAGCGGCAGTGCGCTGTTGGTCGCGCAACAGCTCCGGTTTCCGCCTTCATACCGTCGGCCGCGCACCGACCATCAATTCGCGCCGCTGCCCGCGACGATCGCCAACCCGACGGAATTCGCAGATCCCAAAGCCGCCGCCGGCGCGGAGTTTGAGGACCTCGCGATCGAGCGCAAAGACGGCGCCAGATTGCGGGCCTGGTTCATTGCGGGCGAGAATCAGACGCCGATCATCCTGTTGCATGGCCTCGGCGGCGATCGGCGCCAGATGCTGCCGTATATGAGGTTTCTGCACGCGGCCGGATTCCCGGTGCTTATGATCGACAGCATCAACTCGGGTCAGTCCGATGATTTGGGAACCGGGGTTGGTTACGGATGGAGCGAACGGGCCGATGTGCTGGCAAGCGAGGCGAAATTGCAAGCGATGGGCTTCGCCCGAATCGGGGCGCTGGGAATATCGCAAGGAGCAGCGGAAGCAATTTTGGCGCAGTCTGAGCGGCACGGACTCGCAGCGATCGTCAGCGACAGCGCCTATTCAAACCTGGGCCAGCTGCTTCGCGGGATTCCATCGATCGCGATGATGAACCCGTTATTCACGCGCACGGTGCTGTGGGCGGCGCGAATTGGGCTGGGCCAAAGCGTCGACCAAATCTCCCCCGCCCAGGCGGCAGCGAATCTTCAGTGCGCGCTGATGGTGATTCAGGGTCGCGAAGACAAGCTCGTCACGGTCGCAGACGCGAAGGCGATCTTTGCTGCCTCGCGTCAGCCCAAAGAGTTGTGGATCGTCGACAAAGCCAGGCATACCGGAGCGCTCCGCCTTGATCCTAAAGAATATGCAAACCGCGTCGACCAGTTCTTCAAAGCACATCTGAGTAGGGGCGAGCGATCAGCCGGTGCTGGCTCGGGCTAAACGGACTGGCACTTTTTGCCCGATTTTACCCCGCCGCCGCGCGGTAGAATTAAGTTTTGGGGCCGGTTTATTCCCGATAGTTTTGGCGAGCCGGCGATCATGGCGATCGACGGCAGCCTCCGATAATCCCCCGATATAAGGTACGTCACTAGATCCGATGCCGGGCGATTCAGCGAGACTTCGCTGCGTATGCCTTTCGCCGTCAGCTGTCTTTGGGCGCAAACTGTTCACCCCTCCCAAGTGTTTTGCTTGGACTCACGATTTGCCTCCAGATCAGTGCGTCCGAGTCTGTCCCCTCCGACTTTGATTGGCTCACGCCGACCGATCGGCCGGTGCAGGTACCCCACCCGTCTTTTTCCCGACCGAGGACTATTGTGGTATCAAATTCGGGCGCCAGAAAACCGCCGCTAGGAGGTGACAATCGATGGAAGATTTGGCTTTCCGTGATGCTGCCGAGTTGGCCGACTTAATCCGCGCGCGCAAGATCTCTTCTCGCGAATTGCTCGACTACTACCTCACCCGCGTCGAACGGCTGAACCCAAAGCTCAATGCTATCGTTACTCTTGATCTCGAACGCGCCCGGAAACGAGCGGCCCAAGCGGACGAAGCGCTGGCGAACGGAAAGAACTGGGGGCCGCTGCATGGGGTGCCAATCACCGTCAAAGACACCCTTGAAACCGCCGGACTTCGCACCACGGCTGGAGCACCGATACTCGCCAAACACGTTCCTAGCACCGACGCGGTTTCGGTAGCGCGTTTACGGTCGGCGGGCGCTAT
>DASXNP010000468.1:0-19926 GCA_036494985.1 Binataceae bacterium (SeqCode) | reverse complement strand
GCGGTACGTATTGCGTGAAATTCAATGTCGGATCGAATCGCCCAGTAGCAACCCATTCGCCGCCCGCTTTGCAAGCGAAATTGAGTCCGCGATCATCGAAGGCTGCATCCGAAATGGGCGGCTTCTCCACACGCGCTCCGTTGACCAAGATGATACGGTCGACTAACCCGGAAATTGAATCTCCCACTGCATAGGCTTCCGCTGCGACCTTCAGATAGACCGCGTCGTCTCTGGGGAAAAAATCTCCGCGCGACGCCGAAGACACCGACTTACTGTCAATGGAAAGATCGATAGTAGAGGTAGTAGCTGTTATGGCGAACTGATGAGGCCCAAAGAGGTAACCTGGAATCACTTTGAATTTCAGGTCCTGTCCGTGCGTTGAGGCGGTTGCGCCTAGCTCTCCTCGCGAGCTGCCCCGCCACTACTCGGTACCCGTCGGCAGAGGTGCTGTCGCGATTCGCCCATGCTTGACGGAGACGCTATCGTTTCCCGCCAAGCGTGGTTTCGAAGAAATCAGTGATCGCCGGAGCCAGCCGTGCGTGAACTGCCTGCCGGTCTACTCCAAGACGATCGACGTAAAGCGGCACGCCGTTGGCCTGCAGGCCGCTGTCGGCGCAGTTCAGATACACGAAGTGTCCTTCCCCGCGGCGCAGCGTGATCAAGCTACAGCGCGGAAGCAGAGCCGCGAAATGGGCCGCGTGTTGCGCATACGGAAGAAAGTCGTTTTCTTCCGAGCCAACTACCAGCACCGGAACCCGTACCGCCGCCAGAGACGTCGCGTTGAATCCGGGCCCGGCGGCCGGGTCGAGCACGGCGATCGCGACGACGCGAGGATCGCGATAGGATGCGGCTGCTTGCGGGGGCGGCGTCTGAGCCGCGCTTATGGTTTCGGCATAGCGGCATCCCAAGTCGTTGGCCGCCTCGCCTGACCGGCAGTAAGCCATGAGCGCGGCGGCATCGAAGGTCGCCCCGCCGAGCGCCATCGCGGTGGCGCCGCCCGAGGAATGGCCGAGCGCTCCGACTCGCGCCGGATCGACGCTCTCCTTGAATTCGTGGTCGCTCAACAGACATTCGATCGCGAACGTGCAGTCGGGTGGACGCAGCCAGAGCCGCGTCACCGCGGCTTGCTCGATAGTCTCGGGGCCGTACACCCAGGACTCGCCATAGTGCGACACGCCGAGAACTACGAATCCCCTGCGCGCCAGATGCTCCGCAATCCAACTATAGTCGCGCGCTAAGCCAAAGGCTCCGTGCGACATGACGATAAGCCGGTGCGGAGCGGCGGAAGTGTCGATCGCGGCATCCATCGCCGCCGATCCCTGTCCCGCTCCGTAAAAGACGGCCTGCTCAGGTGCGCGCGCCGGGTACCAGACATCGGTCCAGACCGGGCGCAACCGTCCGGAATCGTTCCATCGAAAGCAGCGATATCCGGCGGTACCCACTTGTGCGCCTTGCCCGAAATCCCAGAGCTTTGGCACTGGCATCCTGCCGTAACTCGAACAGCCCCTAGTGTCAAGGCGACATCTATGCGGAGGCCGCGGCGATAGGCACCCTCTTTAGGGCGAAAGGTTCCTGCCTTACCATCACAGTGGCAGACGCAAATCCTAAGTCATCGACTGCTTTTGGCGTTCACTCTGAGGTCGGCCAGCTGCGTCATCCAGCTGCCTATGATTTTCATTAGCACCAGACCTGTTGGGGGACCGATCTTCCAGGAAATCTTCGCTCTCAGCTCAGGTGAGCGCGGTCCTGACCGGCAGGAGTGGGCTTGGAGGTCTCCGAGACGCGCTCTCTGCGCTGGTCCAACCTGCAGCTCACTTGGAAGAACGACACAGTCTCTAAAGGCGAGGTCGTCGTCGGCCGTTCGAAGACAAAAGCTGGGATTGGGCGCGTCGTGCCTCTAACGCGACGCGCTTGCGCGGCACTGGGTCCTTGGCTGTCGCATTTTCCAAATGCCGGCGCTGAGGACTCTTACATCTTTCCATAAAATCGGAATCGGATACCGGCTATTCGTCGGGCCGTCCCGAAGGCGGTTCGGTAACTTGAGGGACTCATCGGTCGGTCGAGTTTAACGTTAACTTTAGCACGGTCTTCGCCGGCCAAGCGGTTGGCATCAAGGAAGTCCATGATGATATCTGGCTGGTTAGCTTTATGGACTACGATTTAGGATATTTCGATCTCGACGCGCGGGTCCTCGAACCTCTCGACAACCCCTTCGGCCCGAGGTTGTCACCCATGTAGCCGGTACATTATGTAACCTATGTCTTCGGGGCCGGACCCATTTTTGTTGGCTCCCCGGGCCGGATTCGAACCAGCGACCCGACGGTTAACAGCCGTCTGCTCTACCGACTGAGCTACCGGGGAGCGTTTCTGCGAGATCGGTCCTTAGACCTATTTCGCCATTCGATTGTAAATCAAGTAAGGTCTGCCTTAAAGCGCGCATGCGCCTGGCGAGCGGAGTGGGGTGCTTTCGCTTCGGGTCAGATAGGACGGGTGTCGTCGCCGGGGCCTCGGCTTGGTGGCCGGTTGTCCTCGTGCGACGGCCGGGAAAGTCGCGAGCCGAGCAGCATTGTGTGGGCTGCTGCAATAGCCTCGTCGCTACCGCCGAGCACAATTATGTCGCCGGCACGCAGCTCTTGAGTTGCGGCGGGGATCATCACTTGCGTAGCGTCGCGACTCATCGCGAGCACGGCTGCGCCGGTGGACTCCGTCAGGTGTAACTCGCCGATGGTCTTGCCGACTCCAGGTAAACCGGGCTCGATACGGAATTGAAGGACGCGCCCGATTCCCGGGATGTTCTCCGAGTCGTTGTCTGAAAGCGTTTTACGAACATTCGCTTCTGCATGAACCTCTTCCGGATGTGAGGAATCGAGCGCGAGAGAGAGCAGCGCCGCGGTCGATCGAACAACCTCGCGAAGACCGCGGACACTGTGCCAGAGCAGCAGCACCAGTAGGGCGGCGAGCGCGCCCATCAGCGCGGCGCCCTCGTATGCGGGGAGCAGCGGTTGTGCGAAAGCGAAAATGGGAATGCCAGCGATCAAGAGTATCGCGCTGAACACCACCGCGCGCAGAATCCGCCGTGACGCATCGATCAGATGCCCAGCATCGGTTCGCGGACCCGTGATGGCGCCTAGCGCGACAAGCGACGCAATCCGCCAGGCGCGTACAACGATTCCGATAAAGAATGGCATCGCCACCGCGAAGATCACCGCGCCCAGGATCCAATCGAGCCATCGGCCCGGGAGGTCGGTATGGCTTAGAGCGAAGTAGTAGATGTCTTGCTCGCGCGTGGTCACGGCGATGGCTAGCGCGGCAACCGCCAGAACGTCTAACGCAATCCAAGCTACGCTGCCGGGTACTTTCGACCATGACGAATCAGCTGAAGGCGCGGCTCGAAAACGCGCTATCCATGAAGAGTAGAGCGCGGTGAACAGGCGCAGGCCGCGTGGCATGTAGCGATCGATGAACGCGGCGAATGGCGCCGAAGAACGAATCAGGAACGGTGTAAGGAAAGTAGTGATGGCGGACACAGCGACCGCCAAGGTATAGATGAATTCGCGCGAGGCCTTCATGGTGAGCCCTACGCTGGCGATGATGAAGGAGAACTCGCCAATCTGTGCGAGGCTCATGCCGGCTCGAATCGATTTCGGCACCCCCTCCCCGATCAGGACCGCACCGAGGGTTACCGCTACTACCTTTCCGATGATCACGACCAGCGTCACCACCATCACCGCGATCCATTGCCCTTGGGAAAGCGCGGGATTTATCAGCATCCCGACGGAGACGAAAAATACGGCCGCGAACATGTCACGGACCGGTTCAACAAGCCGCTCGACGCGTGGGCTGACCCCGGATTCAGCGATGAGCGAACCGGCCAGGAAGGCACCGAGCGCTACCGAGTAACCGAATCTCTGCGCCGCGAGCGCCCCCGCGAAGCAAATGCCAATCGAAGCGATCAGTAGAGTCTCCTGGCTGCCCAGATTCGCAACCGCACGAATCGTGCGCGGCACAAAGATGAGTCCCACCACGATTAGAATCGCAAGAAACGCGACGAGCCGGCCTGCGGTGATGCCAATTGCTCCGATGGTGAGCGAATTGCCGGCAGAGAGCGCTGTAAGGATAGCGAGCAGTAGGATAGCGACGAGGTCCTCACAGAGCAGGATGCCGTAGACCAGCTCGCTGAACTCACGATCAACTCCCTCGTCAGCGAAGGCTTTGGCGACGATCGTGGTGCTGGAGATGGAGAGGATTGCCCCGAGGTAAAGGCTCTCAAGCGCCGAGAAGCCGAACGCTTGACCAACCATATCGCCGATCCACATCATGAGGCCGACCTGCACGATCGTGATCAAGCCGGCGGTCGGCGCGACCCGCGCGAGCCGTCGAAGACTGAACTCCAGACCAATTGAGAATATCAGCAGGATAACACCCAGCTCGGAGAGGATTTCGATGCGATGGGCGTCGACGAGCAGGTACGGCGTATAAGGGCCAACGATCATTCCCGCGACCAGATAGCCCACGACTACGGGCTGATGGAGCGCATGGAAGATCACCGTGACAACGGCGGCGATGCACAGAATCAACGCAAGGTCTTCGAGGATGTTGTGGGTGATCAACAGGACCGTGCCGCCGGAATTTTCCGACCGGAGCCGCGAAAACGTTAATCGCGCCTCAGTTTGAAACCGTGGTCTTGCGCCTAATGCTCTCTTGCCGCTGGGCCATCGCTAGCACGGTCTCGGCGATGTAGCTGGCCGGAACAACCCCGACCAAGCCTCCCAGCGGATTGTTCGAGCTGTCGGCAGCCTTCGCTTCCATCATGCCCCAGAACACGAACTGCTCGGGGGTCCGCAGGAATACGGGCGCGCCGCTGAGCTCGGAGCCGCTCGTGCCGTCAATGAAGCAAAGGTAAGTCTTGCCCGCGCCGGGCACCTGGCTCTGCGTCGGCTCGGCGACCGATACCTTGCCGAAGCGCGCGACGGGAACGAAGCGTGGATTCACCCCGTCGCTGCTAGTCATCGTTAAGTAGTAGGCGTCCGAACCAATTTGTGAATCTACCGCGATCGTGGTCGAGCTCGATTGGTTAAGAAACCATGAGATCGGAATAGTGGAGAACCGGGTTTTCGATGGTGAAAAGGGGATGGCGGCAACGTCGGCAGAAGGGTCCTTGGGATCAAGAATCCAGCGAGGTTCCTGCACCAGCGGATCGTCCTGGATGACGCGGGTATTCGAGTCCTCGAGCCTGACCCACAATTGGCGGCGCGCACGCCCTTGGGAATCCAGCAGATTGTGCCGCGCGGTGACGAAGTACACGAACGAATTACCGGCGAAGGCTTTGCTCGGAACGTCAACGAAAAAGCCGGTGCCGGCGGGCCGGCGGCCGCCTTGGTCGTCGTCGGTCACTATTGCAGCGACGCTGCGTAGAGTCTCGGAGGACACGTTCTGAGCAGAGGCGGACCGCAGCCAGAGCAAGTTCGCAGCAAAAACGGCGAACAGTCTTGGCCAAGAGCGTTTCATCGCGGTTTAGAGTACCTGGACGGGCGGCGTCGTCCAAACGGCGGAAGGTCGGGATTTCGCGCGCGATTCGTCGCCTAACTGATTCTACTATATTACGGACCAAGTGGGAGAAGTCTTTAGAGCTTTGGTCGCCGCAGTCGCGCAGGTAGAGTAAGTCGCATGAGCACTAGCCGCGATGATCAAAGACCGCTCGCGTGCGATCTAAGCGCGCTGGATCCAACCGAGCGGGCAAAGCGAAGTGCACTCGCGCGCGAGCTTTATCGGATGCGCGTGGGAATCGAGGATTTGCCCGACGGCTACGCGTTTCGGTATCCAGCCGACAGTTCGATTCTGATGAAGATTGCTCAGTTCGTATCGATCGAGCGGTTGTGTTGCCCGTTTTTCACCTTCACGATCGAAGTTGAACCCGCAAACACTTCGATGTCCCTGCGGCTTACCGGGGGTGACGGTGTGAAGCGATTCATTGCGGGCGAACTCGGAATCGAGGCGTAATCCCAAGCTGCTGCGGGCCAACCAATCCCGTTGAGCCATCAGCCAATCAAATACCACCGGCGGCGCGAGCTGCCGCTGAAGCAGATCATTGCGCTCTATCGGGCAAATGGCTGGTCGGCCGCTGACAAGCCGCAGCGGCTTAAGCGCGGATTGAGGAATTCGCACGCCGTAGTGAGCGCCTGGGATGGCCAGCGGCTGGTCGGACTCGGAAATGCGATCTCGGACGGATCGCTGGTGGTGTACTACCCGCATCTGCTCGTGCACCCCGATTATCACGGGCGAGGAATCGGACGGCGAATTTTGATGCTGTTATTGGCGAAATATGCGAAGTTCCATCAGCAAATGCTGGTGGCTGAGCCTCAGGCGGCGCGGTTTTATCGCAAGTTCGGATTCAAGCCGGCGGGAAGGGCTCAGGCGTTGGAGATCTTTCAAGGGCACGAACACCAGCCTAAGACCAAAGCTGCGCGGAGGTGCGAGTAGGATTCCCGGCGCCCCGTTCGGCGGCTGCGCGCCGCCCGATATGAAGGGGCGGCCTTGGGTACGACAGGGCGGAATCTGGCTTCATCGCAGAGGCCAACCCGGGTGATAAAGGTGATTAAGAGGTCGAGGGCAAAGTCTTCCAGCCTCTCTTTCGACCGCATCGAAGCTGTTTGTGACAAGTTAGGAGCCAGGCGGGCTCGCGGCCAGAAAGTCGCGCATGTATTGATTTACCAAATCAGGTTTTTCTTGCTGCACCCAGTGCCCAGAATCGGGGATGTATCGGATCACGAGCGGGGCGCGGAAGAGATGGTCCATCCCGAAAGTTAATTCCTTTCGAAGGAAGCGGTCCTGTTCGCCCCAGACCAGGAGGGTAGGAGTCGAGATCGTGTTGTTAAGCCACGGCGTCGGGCCGAAGGTGAAGCTACGGAACGCCGCGCGGTAGTAGTTGATGGCTGCAGTCATACTATAGCGGCGACCGGCGAAGGCGGCGCGGATTTGATCGATATCGGCGTCGGTAAAGGCTTGCTTTTGCACGGCAGTCCCGAGGATCCCGCGGCGGAGCGCTGCGAAATCGTTGGCGCTTATGAGCGCTTCGGGAATCGCCGGCAACTGGAAGAACAACATGTACCAACTGCGCGCGAGTTGGCCAACGTCCAGACCAAGCAGGTGGCGGCGAAAGACCGCAAGCTGGGGGCAGTTCATCACGACCAGCCGATCGAGCAGTTCGGGACGCGTCAGAGCAAGCGCCCACCCAACCGCCCCGCCCCAATCGTGACCAACCACAATAGCCTTTTTGTGCCCGACGCATCCGATCAGACCGGCTATGTCATCAACCAGCTTTTCCAGGGTGTAGTTCCGGATGCCGACCGGCGCGTCGGTTTCGCCGTATCCGCGCATCTCGGGTGCGATGCATTCATAGGAATCGCCGAAGGCGCGCAATTGATGGCGCCACGAATACCACGACTCGGGGAAGCCATGCATCATGACCATCAGCGGACCGCGCCCCATCCGTGCTACGCGCATCCGGAGCCCGCTCGGAAGGGTCAGTCTTTCAAAGCGCCATGGATCCGCCATTTGGCTAGGCCTCGATCAAAATTTGCGCGGGTGATTTTGGGCTGAATATAACGAATCGAGGTTGATTGCAGAACCGAAGTCGGTGGGAGCTCCGGTGCGGGTTTGCGGGCCTGGATTCAGGCGAGGGTTAGGAGGCCGCGAGCGAGACCAAAGATCGATTGGGGAGACTTCGGGTTGGACCTCGGCAAAGGTGGGTTGCGCAAAGCGGTCGGCAGACGCGGCAGGGCGGGAATTCTTTGATTCGGCGGCGTCACTCAATAGTGGCGCGCAAGAGCGAAGCTGAAAGGACCGAAGCTCCCCGGATGGGAGCCTCGGTCCTCTGCTTTTTGGTAGGAGCGAAGCGCTAGGCTGCGACTTTGGTGGTGCCTTGGAAGGCGGGGCGCTCTGGATCAACGATATAGCGCACGACCGGCATCTTCACGTCCGCGATCGCATAGCTCGACGAGATCGGGTTGTGGATCTCAAGATTACCGCCGGTTTTCCAGGCTCCAGCATCGAGTATGTTCACCTTCGGCTTGCCGCGCTCGGCCTTGGAGAAGGTGAACTCGGGATCGACCTGCACGAGGATGAGCTTACCGTCGATCTTGCTGCGCGCCAGCTGCATGTTGGCGAGGTACTGGATGTCGGCGCCGGAGATGAAGTCGCGATCGATCAGCTCGCAATCGAGAATCGTCTTCGCGCCGGCGCGGACTCGGGCCTGAATACGGTCATGGCGGGTTTCGAGATCGATTTCGCCTTCGGCCACTGGGAAACCCCACCGATTGGATAGCTCGCGCCGGGCGTCGGGGGTATCGACGAAGCTGCGCAGCACGAAGCCGCGTGGACGCACGACCGTTCGGCCCGCGATGCGCACCTCGGCGATCGAAAACTTACCCCAAGGGCTCTCGGGGCAATGCATCACATTGATGATGGTGTAAGAGGGAATAGAGGGATGCATTGCCGGGGGCAGCAGGTTGTCCGATTTATTGTCATCGATCTCCAGCGTCAGATTGAGAATCTGAGCCTTGGGCAGAGCAACCGACTCGGTCTTGTAGTCGCGGATATCGGAGACAATACCCTCGGCCCACGGCTTTACGTTCATGGTTCCAAACCGGGGCATCAGCGACCTCCGGCAGCAGCAGTCTGCATCTCGGTTCGATCCTGGAAGTGAGGCATCACCTCCTTGGCGAACAGGCGCAGGCTGGCGAGCACCTCGGCCTGCGGCACGGTTTCCAGCGAATTGAGGAGGAAGTTGACGCGGTCGACGCCGATCGCTTCCCACTTCTTCATTTCTCGCACGATGCGGGCCGGGTTGCCGATCGCGATACCCTCGGGCGCACCCATGTCGTCGGCTGGTCCAGCGGCGTCCGCGCGCAAGGTCGGAAGCAATCCGAGCGACGGATAAGACTTGGTCGGATAAGCTTCGCGTGCCGAGAGGAGTTGAGCCGCGAGAAAGTTGAAAGTGCCGGTCAGCCGACGCCCGGTCTTGGTGCCCTGTGCATCGTCTTCGTGACAGTAGAGAAAGTTGACGGTCGAGACTTTCTCGTTGACGAATTTTCCCACCGGGTTGCAGTTTTTTATGATCCGGCGGTAGTTGGCGATTTTCTTTTCCTGATCGCCGAAGCCACCGAAGGTCAGGCCGAGGCTGCCGAGCCCGCGCTCGGCGGCATCGATCTCTGTACCGGGACTGGTCACCGCGACCCACATCGGAGGATGGGGATTCTGGAAGGGCTTGGGAATGATCGCGCGCGACGGCATCGAGAACGCTCGGCCGCTATATTCGAAGCGCTCATTAGTCCACATCTGGGGGATCACATGGACCCATTCGTCCCAGGTCTTCTTGGTCTCGTCGGGGTTGACGCGAAATCCGCCAAGTTCGGTCCAGGTGGCCGAGCGGCCGGTACCGACTTCGAGGCGTCCGCCGGAAAGGATGTCGAGCGTCGCGGTCCGCTCAGCGACTTTGATCGGATTGTTGAATTCGGGCACGCAGATCACGATGCCGTGGCCGACGC
The DNA here is from genome assembly GCA_036494985.1 of Binataceae bacterium (SeqCode). Classification (GTDB taxonomy): domain Bacteria; phylum Desulfobacterota; class Binatia; order Binatales; family Binataceae; genus DASXNP01. Next base: position 10,381 of record DASXNP010000468.1, on the reverse strand, counting down.
GGATGCGCTTGGTCTTGGCGGCGCAGAAGGAGAGGAAAATCTCCGGCGCGGAGCAGTGTGAATATTCTTCGAGGAAATGATGCTCGACGGACCACACCTGGTCGAAGCCGAGCTCGTCGGCAAGCATCACTTGTTCGATACCGTTGTCGAAGACGCGCTTTTCGACTTCACGGCTCCAGGGACGCGGAACCGAGATCTCATAGAAAATTCCGAACTTCATTCAGGTTACCTCCAAAAGTGTTGGTCAGCTCCCGACGGGATAGCGGCGCAACCGCCAACTTTCCTCGGCGATTTCTAAGGCTGATTTGTACACAATCGAAGGAAAAATACCAAGCGTTCAGGAGGGCACGGACGAGCTGAATAGCGGAGCGAAGGAATTCTGATAGCGCCAGGCGAGGAACACTTCGAGCGCGATGACCGCGAACGCGACGGGGAGTCCGCCGGGGGCGAGAAAGAGATGGAAGAAAAAGATGTTTAGGATAATCGGTGCCAGGAGCACCAATCCAAGCGGAACCGCAACGCCCGTCAGCAAAAGAACGCCGCCGATCAGTTGAGCCAGAAAGATTATCCGGATCATATAGCCGGTAGCGAGGAGCGCGCCGAAGAAATCTATCGCCGGCTGCGGCATTGGCCCGTTGGGAATGAAATGCAAAAAGCCGTTGAGGCCGAACACCGTGAATACCAGGCCGAGTAGAATCCGGGCCACCAGCGTTGTGATCTTCATCAGCGCAAACCTCCCTCCGGCTAAGAGTCCGTTATGCCCACTACAAGGTCGCGGTTGCTGTGCAATCGGTGATTATCACAGCGCGCGGGCGATCCGCGAATGCGGCAGCCGAGTTATTCCCCAGCAGATGTGGGTCAGACCTGGGCGGTGCCGGAGGCGATGGCTAGGGCAACTAGCATCGCAAACGAGACGGAAGTGGCCGCTCAGCCGGCATCCTGAATGGCCGATGAAAACCCTCATGGTTACAAGGGAGTTAATTTAAGCGCGCCGCGAGAACTGATGCGCCGACTGGTTAAGGTCCCAAACGGGCCGATGCGACCGAGCTGTGGAGCTCAGGCGGTGGCGAAAACGCGCGCCCGCGTCGATGCGTGCTGCGTTGGTGTATGGATGCCACGCCGGCAACGCTTAAGAGGCGAGGATTCGTGCGGCGCACCTCCACCCCGGCTTTGTAGCAGGCGTCTACGCCGCGGGCGGTGGTTTCGACGACCCATCCGACGATTTGTAGAGCCGGTGTGTGGTCGGCAAACATAACCGAGCCTTTCAGCGCCTTTTCCTATAGAACTGGACGCGCACTGGACGAAGGCGCGGGTGGCCGGTGCCTCGGCCTCGGCGTGGCCGAGGCCGCTACCGAAAAGCTTCGAATCCGCCATCAAGATGCTCGCGTAAAGGCGTTTGTTTTAGCGGTCGACGTCAGCGCGACGAGACCTTTACCCCGCCCCAGCGGACCTCAAGGGTCCGCGAGGGCCTATCCGACCGCCGAGACGTCTTGCCCGGGGAGAGCGGCCCCGTGCATCGGTAAAGAGCCTTAAGGGCGGTCATCCGAAGACGCGCAATGGTCGCGGCCGTCAGGTGAGCGCGTGAAAGTCAGCGCCGAAACGTTCGCGGCCACACGCTATCACAACACCGGCGAAGACGAACGCGGTGGCGGCGACGGTGGCAAGCGCGGTCGCATAATCGAAGCGGGCGGCGAGCAAAGCCTCGAACCATGCAATACCGGAAGCGAACAACACCCCCAGTTGATAGGCCAGTCCGGGGAAAAGCCCGCGGACTTCGCCGGGCGACAACTCAGTCAAATGGGCGGGAATCACGCCCCATGCGCCCTGCACCATGAATTGCATAAGGAACGCGCCGAGCGTCAGCCACATCAACGAGTGTGAGAAAATCCAAAGGGGCACGAGGGCGAGGCCGAAGATCACGGCGGCTAGCATGGTACGGCGGCGGCCGAGTCGGTCGGAAAGATGGCCAAAGCAGAGTCCGCCGCCGAGCGCGCCGAGGTTGTAGATGATCGCGATGGTGGCAACGGGTCGTGGAGCGAGTCTGCGCTGATTTTGCAGAAACGTCGGGTACATGTCCTGTGTCCCATGGGAGATGAAGTTCATCGCGGTCATCAGTACGACGAGATAGATAAGCGGGGAGATGTTGGAAGAGACCGCGCGGCGAATCGCAGCCGCATTGGGACGCTGATGCTGCCAAGCTTTCGATTCGGGCACCTTTGACCTGATATAGAGTGCGAGCAGGGCGGGAAGTCCGCCGACGAAAAACATCGCGCGCCATCCGAAGCGCGGGAAGACCAAATAGTAGGCGGCCGCGGCCAGCAGATAGCCGACAGCGTAGCCCTCCTGCAGTACGCCCGAGACCAATCCGCGCCGGCCGGGCGCAACCGCTTCCATGGCAAGCGACGCGCCGACCCCCCATTCGCCACCCATTGCGACGCCGAACAAAGCCCGCACCACCAGGAAGGTTGTATAGTTAGGCGCCAGTCCGCTCAGCGCCCCGAGCAACGCGAACAGAACGACATTGATCATCAACGGAGCACGACGGCCGTACCGATCGGCCATCGATCCGAAGATCAGTGCGCCGAGCGGGCGGAAGGCGAGGGTCAGCGTAATCGTGTAGGCGATATGCGCGATCGGGCGATCGAACTCTTTGGCGATGGCTGGGATGACGAAGACCAAGACGAAAAAATCGAACGCGTCGAGGGTCCATCCGAGAAACGCGGCGACGACGGCATGCCCCCCGCCCCGAGCAGGCGCCGAAACCGGTTCGGATTCGTTCGAAGGTATGGCGGTCACCGAGGCCATCGGTGGACTCATATTTCAACCCGGCAAGGCGGGAAAGAGCCGACTGTAGATCGGAGATTGAGGAGCTTTAAGTCCTTCTGGGTGAGGGAGTCATTTTAGGCTTGGCTTTACGGGGAGGGTTCGCTTTGTTTGCGCGATTCATCAAACCAGCGAAGCTCCGCTTCGGCACGGCGGTGCGGTAGCCGTCTTCGATGATGCTGGCAACCTCGGTCCAATCGACGGCGCCATCGAGCCGCACGCCAATCCAGCCGTTAACGCCGACGTAGGGCGGTTTGAAGAATCGGGCGGGGTCGAGATCGACTAGCATCGCTTGTGCGCCGAGCGGAGCCGCGCACCAGATTCCCAAGATGCCGTCGCCGTGATGGTTGTCAACGTACATCACGAACATCTTCCCTTTGCGCACCCGAAAAGTAGGGCCGCCCCAAGCTTCCTTTTCGTAGGTCTCGGGAATCGCCAGGCAAATGCGCCGGACTTCGCTCAACGGATCGAGAGTTTGACTAGCGGGTTTTTTTCGCATGGGCGCAGCGCGCTTAGCATTCCAATGAGTAACCCGACAACTGGTGATTTTCCAGGCAAATCCGCTGGGTCGCTGAGCTAAGAAGGAAGTTGGCGGAGGCTCGCGCTTGAGTTGATGGCACTCAGTGAGCGATAAGTCGGATCGCAAGATCCGAAGCAAGCCGCAGCGGGCCGAGGCGAGCGGCGCGGTAGAGCTTTCAGGAGAACTCCGATGTTCAAGGGAACCAAAGTAATCGATGCCGACGGGCATGTGATGGAACCCAACGACTTGTACGACAAATATCTCGAAGCGAAGTACAAGCCCGACCTGGAGGATTTGAAGCGCGAGGCGGCATCGCGACCAGTAAAGGCATTCTTTGGACTTTTCCATCAGTTGAACACCGGACGGCCGCTGGGCGTCCCCAATCCGGAGAAGCCCCTGGTGCGCAGCGGACGCAAGCCGGTAGGCGAGACGCCCGATCCGCGCGGCGGGAGCGATCCGAAGGCGCGCATGAAGGACATGGATCGCGAGGGAATCGATGTCGCGGTCCTCTTCGCGACGGTCGTGTCGAGCTTCTGCGCGCTCAAAGACGTCGAGTTCGAGATCGCGATGATCCGCGCCTACCATCGCTGGCTCGCGGAGTACTGCGCGGCATACCCGACTCGGCTGAAGGGAGTCGCGGTGGTGCCGATGCGCGCGCCGGAGATTGCGGCGGCCGAGATCAAGCGCGTGTCGAAAGAGCCCTGGGCAGTCGGCGTCTATCTGTCGGGGCACATGGAAGACAAACTGCTTGACCATCCGATGTTCCGCCCGATCTGGGATGCGTGCCAAGCGGAGGATCTGCCGGCCTGCTTCCACGGCGGCACGGCCCGGCCGCCCTACGGAGCCTGCACTTTCGAGATGACGAACAATCTGTTTCTGCAGCATTCGGCAACTAACCCATTCGAGTGCATGCGCGCGCTCGCGGCGCTGATCGGGGGCGGGGTGCCCGATCTTTATCCGAAGCTGCGCTTTGCGATTTTGGAGGCCGGCGTCGGATGGCTTCCCTACTGGATGGAGCGCTTGGACGAGCACTACGAGCTGATGCCCGAATACGTACCGTTTCTAAAGCGCAAACCTTCGGAGGTGATCCGGTCGGAGAATTTCTTCATTTCATGCGACCCGGACGAAGCGACGCTGCCGTATGTAGCGAAAACCGTGGGCGTGGAGCATATTCTGTATGCATCCGACTATCCGCATTTTGACGGGCGTTTTCCCGATACGGTCAGGTTGACGGCGGATCGGCCCGAGTTCGGACCACTGGAACAGCGCTCGATTCTTAGCGATAATCCGCGACGACTGTACTCGCGAATCAGCTAGGTGAGCCAAACCCGACCCTTAAACCGATCCAGGGTGCCGCCGAAACCATCAGGCCGCTGAAACGCCGGGCGGAGTGATCGGTGGTAGATAGCGTGGCTTGGCCTCGCGGTTGCCACAAGAGTTGTGATCAGTAAGCGCAATTTACTCGTCAGAGCAATATTGCTCGCCGCGCTCCTTGCCATATTCGGATCGACGCTGGCACCGTCCGGCTGCGACCCGCCGATCGATCTCTTAAAAGCGACTTCGAGCGCGACCACCTCGCCGACCGGCGCCGCTACTGCGACCAGTAGCGCGACCACCTCGCCGACCGGCGCCGCTACCGCGACCAGTAGCCCGGCCGCCTCGCTGTTTTTGTGCGTCGGCGCCAACACTTCGGCGGGGAACAACCTCTTCGGGTTCCTAGCCAACGCCTCGACCGGGGTGCTGTCCTCGGGTGCCGGTTCGCCTTTCAGCAATGGAGCGAATCCGGCGGCGGCCGCGATTACTCCCTCGGGGGCGTTTTTGTATGTTGCCAATTCGACAGTGAATGCAATCGCGATTTACAGCATCAATGCATCAACCGGGGCGTTGACCGCGGCGGGTTCGATAGCTTCGACGGGAGCATTCCCAAGCGGCGTTGCGATCGATCCAACCGGGCGATTCCTTTACGAAGTAAATCAGAACTCGAACACTATTTCGTCGTTTACCATCAACCCGTCAACCGGGGGATTGACCCAAACCGGGGCAATCCTAGCGACGGGACCGGCGCCGGTGTCGGTAAGCGTGAATTCAACCGGGCACTTCGTATATGTGGCCAATGATTTCGCGACCGGATCGGTTTCCGCCTACTTGATCAATAGTGGCGGATCACTAACCCCGGTTTCGGGGTCGCCATTTGCAGCCGGCAGTAATCCGACCTCGGTGGCAGCCGACCCGGGGGCGGGTTTTCTATACGTCGCAAACTCGCTTTCTAACACGATCACGGCCTACACCATCAACCCCACCACCGGAGCGCTGGGGTTAATCAATTCATTCGGCACCGACGCCACCCCGGAGGGAATTGCCATCAGCCCGTCCGGAGACTTTCTCTATTCGGCCAATAATGGTGCAAGCAACATAGACGAGTTCACGATCAATTCTTCCACGGGCGCCCTCAGCCCAGTCGGATCGATCGCCGCGGGCGCCGGCCCGGTGGCATTGACGGTGGCTCAGACCGGCAGTTTTGTATACGTCGCAAATGCTTCGGCGAATTCGGTTTCAGGCTTCACCATAAACTCATCGACCGGCGCGCTCACGTCGATCGGCGCAGCGACTACGGTCGGGGAAGACCCGGTGTTTGTGGTGACGGCGAGTCCCTAGCAGCCTTGCTTTTCCAATCGAGACGGCACCACGGCGGGGCTCGCCCGATGGAGCGTTAGTCGCTATCCTAGGCCTTGAAGATGAAGCGGCGCGAAGAACTGACGTTTTCTGAACGAATCTATCTGCCCGAAGTCTTAAGGGGGATGCGGGTTGTGACCGGCCATTTCTTGCGTAACTTCTGGCTCAACGTCGCGCATCTCGTGGGATTGGCTAAAAATCGGCCCGCAAACCGCACCACGCAGTATCCCGAGCAGCGCAAAGTTTATTCCGAGCACTACCGAGGGAGCCATCGGCTCACGCTCAAGGAAGACGGATCGGTCAGATGCACCTCCTGCTTCCTTTGCGCGACCGCTTGTCCCGCGCAATGCATCTACATCGAAGCTGGGGAGCATCCTGATCCGCACGTCGAAAAGTATCCGCTGCGCTATGAGATCGACACTTTGCGATGCATCTACTGCGGGCTGTGTGTGGAGGCATGTCCGGTGGATGCGATCCGCATGGACACCTATGTGCATCCGCGCATCTGGGGCTTCGATCGCAAGGACTTTATCGAGGACAAGGAAGTCTTGATGCATCGCTCCGAGGTGCTCGCGACCAAGGGTCGCGAAGGCAACATGGAGGAGCTGCAGGAGTGGTACCGGGAGCAGGATGAGCAGGTCTTCAATCCCATGCGGCCGGAGTTGAAGACATACACGGAGCGGACCAAGGCGCATCACCCGTGGGAGGAGAGCGCCGAGCCAGCGGTGATTGCCGCGCTGCCTCGCCATACTACCGGGGACAGGTGACCCGTCCTGACGGCACGCCGATTTTCGCGGAAACGAGCAAATGACACGGGTTACGATTTTGCTGACGCTGGTCGGTCTGACGCTGCTGTTCGTGGCTTTCGGCAAGGGAATCAGCGCGGTGCACGGCGGCGACGTGCTAAGCCACATGTATTGGGCCACGGCCGCCTTGATGGCGGTAATGGGATCGAACCTGTTCGCGGTGGCACATCTGGCGCGGTGCGAACGAATAATCCGCCGCTTGCGGGCGCGATGCGAAGAGCGCGGCGTACCGTTTGAGGATATCGACTAGCTTCTTCGACCTGTACTCGCAGCCTTCTTGTACTATAGTGGCAATAGAGTTCCGCTGCTGCGGTTTTCGGGCGCTCGCGCCCAGCGGACTGCTCGTCATCTGCAATAACTTACGGCACCACGCAAAGCAGAATCGAAGGTAACGGTTATGACGCAAATCGAAGCGGCTCGAAGAAATGTCATCACAGAACAGATTCGTGAGGTTGCCGAAGACGAAGGGATGCGCCCCGAGGAAATCCGCGAGCTGGTGGCAACCGGCGAAGTCGTGATCCCGCACAACTTGCACCACGAATTTCGCGCGATCGGAATCGGCCGGAAGCTGCGGACCAAGGTCAACGCAAACATCGGCGCTTCAAACTTCCATCAGTTGCTCGAAGAGGAAGTGGGCAAGCTGTACACCGCCGTTCGGTTCGGCGCGGACTCCGTAATGGATTTGTCAACCGGCACCGACCTCGACAAGATCCGCGTCGAGTTGCTTTCCCGGTGCCCGGTGATATTGGGCACGGTCCCGATTTACCAAGTCGCCTCTGAGGGCTCAATTCTCCATTTGGACGCCGAATTCTTTTTCGATGTGATCGAGCGGCAGGCGAAGCAGGGGGTCGATTACATGACCCTGCATTGCGGCGTGACACGCGACAGCGTCAAGCGTCTTAGGGGACACGATCGAATCACCGGAATCGTGTCGCGCGGCGGCGCGATGCTGGCTGCCTGGATCGAGCAGACCGGAAACGAGAACCCGCTCTACGAGAATTTCGATCGGGTGTGTGAAATTCTGCGCGAGCACGACGTCACGATCTCGCTCGGCGACGGACTGCGTCCGGGCGCGACCGGCGATGCGACCGATCGCGGCCAGCTCGCGGAACTGCTCGTGCTCGGCGAACTGACGCAGCGCGCGAGAGAGAACGGCGTGCAGGTGATGATCGAAGGACCGGGCCACGTGCCGCTGGATCAGATCAAGGCAAACGTGCAGCTCCAGAAGCGAGTCTGCCTGGGCGCACCGTTTTATGTGCTCGGACCGCTGACCTGCGACGTTGCACCGGGCTACGATCACATCACGGGCGCGATTGGCGGCGCGATCGCTTCAGCGGCGGGAACCGACTTTCTGTGCTACGTCACGCCGGCCGAGCATCTGCGGCTGCCCGACATCGACGACGTGCGCGAGGGCGTGATCGCAACTCGGATTGCGGCCCATTCGGGAGACCTGGTTAAAGGCGTGCGCGGCGCGAAGGCTTGGAACGATCAGATGTCGCGTTATCGCAAGGCGCTGGATTGGGAAGGTATGTACGCGCTGGCGATGGATCCCGACAAAGCGCGCCGTTACAAGGAAGAAAGCGAAGCCGCGGGGTCGAACGTCTGCACGATGTGCGGGTCGTTGTGCTCGGTAAATATCGATAACGCGGCCATCAAGTTCACGCACAAGCGCGCCGCGGCCGAGGGCGCGCAGACCCATGCCGCTCTTTGAGATCGAGCTAGGTGCTCTAGCACCGGGGTTGGACATCGCGCTTGCGAATCAGAGCGAAGAGCGGATCCGGCTCGGAGATTTCAGCGGCCGCAATGTGGTGGTCTACTTCTATCCCATGGATGATACGCCGGGATGCACGGTCGAAGGCAAAGAGTTCCGGCAGTTGCGCGATCAGTTCACGGCAATTGACTGCGCGATCGTCGCCGTCAGCACGGACTCGGTCGAGTCGCATCGAAAATTCGCTGAGAAGCACGCGCTTCATTTTCCTCTGCTGGCGGACACGAAAGGCGAATTGGCGAGTGCGTTTGGGGTGCTGGACCGCGCCCGCGCTTCGCGGGCGACCTTTGTGCTTAGCCGCGATTCCAAGATCCGACGCGTGTTTCGCGACGTGACGCCGCGCGGGCATGCGCAGGAAGTCCTGAACTTCGTGCGGAATCTGGTGGAGTCGCGCCGCATGATCGGGGGCTGAACAAGCCCGCGGTGACTGCGCCGCAAAAGATGGTTACCTTGATTGAATAGCGAATGCCCCGCGATGGGGTTGGTTTAAGAAGATGGCGAAAAGCTCGAAGAATATCCTCGACGAAGTCCGCGGCCAGGTGAAATCGATCAGCGCCGAAGAGGCCGCGAAGATGCTGGAGAAACCGGGCCCGGTGGTGGTCGACGTACGGGAGAGCGACGAATGGCGCCAAGGCCACCTACCGCAGGCAATCGGAATACCACGCGGTTTTCTTGAACTACGAATCGAAGAGAAAGTTCCCGACCGCAACACCCCGGTGATCCTGCAGTGCGCATCTGGTACTCGATCGTTGCTGGCGGCACGCAACCTGCGCGACATGGGATACGAGAATCTCTACAATTTGCAGGGCGGGTTCAACGCGTGGAAAGACAAGGGCCTCCCTTGGGTGGCCGATCGGCAGTTCAGCCAAGATGAGCTGACCCGTTACTCCCGCCATTTCCTGATTCCAGAAGTCGGCGAGAAGGGCCAGGCCAAGTTGCTCGATGCCAAAGTCCTGCTGCTCGGCGCGGGCGCGCTGGGGTCGCCCTCAGGTCTGTATCTGGCGGCAGCGGGAGTCGGCACGATCGGGTTTGTCGATTTCGACACGGTCGATCTGTCCAATCTGCAGCGCCAGATCATCCACGCGACCGATCGTGTGGGCATGCTCAAAACCGAGTCAGCGGAGAAATCAATCAAAGCGCTGAATCCGGCGATCAAAGTTAACCGACACGAGGTACATCTCAACTCCGAAAACGTGATGGAGATAGTCGCCGGCTACGACGTGGTTATAAATTGCAGCGATAACTTTCCGACTCGCTATCTGATCAACGACGCGTGTGTGTTCGCGAAGAAGCCGTTGGTGGATGGCGCAATCTTTCAGTTTGAAGGCAACGCGACCGTGTACCATCCGGCCAAGGGTGGACCATGCTACCGATGCCAATACCCTGAGCCGCCGCCGCCCGGGATGGCGCCCTCGTGCGCCGAGGCCGGTGTCTTGGGAGTACTGCCGGGTTTGATCGGATCGATCGAGGCGCTCGAGGCGATCAAATTGATCCTTGGCGTCGGCAAGCCGCTGATCGGACACATGGTCTACTTCGATACGCTGTCCGACCGCGATTTCGTGCGGATTTTCAAGATGCGCAAGAATCCGAGCTGCCCGGTCTGCGGGGAACACCCGACCCAGACCCAGCTCATCGACTACGAGGCGTTTTGCGGGTTGGCAGCGGAAAGCGACGACGTCGCGACGAGCAACGGCGCCTCGCCTAAGCAATCCGCCGGAAATGGAGCCGCAGCGCAGATGGCGGCGAAATAGCGGTTCACGAGCAACCGATGTCAGAACCGGTTTGAGTCAA
>DASXNP010000467.1:0-1695 GCA_036494985.1 Binataceae bacterium (SeqCode) | reverse complement strand
AATATACACATCGCTAAACTGATTGTAGATGATAGCGCCAGTCGGGCACGCGATCTGGCAGGGCGCGGCCGAGCAGTGCTTGCAAACGTCGCTCATCATCAGCCAGCGGCCCTCCTTCGGCTGATTCAGCAGCGCCGTCAGATCGAAGCCCGTTCCGGCTGCCGCGGCGCCCCGCTCGTCGTCGCGCCGCTGCGCGCCGTCATCGAACTGCTCGACAAAGGCAACGTGCCGCCATGTGGTAGCCGAAAGTGTGGCGGTGTTGTCGTAGCTGTTGCCGCTCCATCGAAATCCATCCGACGGCAGTTGGTTCCATTGCTTGCATGCGACCTCACAAGCTTTGCATCCGATACACAGCGTCGTGTCGGTGAAAAATCCCATCGCGCGCACCGATAGGGGCGGGGCGGGGCGCCTAAAGGGGTAGAAAATCCGGTCGACTAGCCTCATTGGATAAAGCTTATCGGGTTGGCCGGGTATGCCCCTCCGGTTGAGCGGCTTCGTCCGTGTCCGGAATTGGTTCGCGCCCGATCTGACCCGTGGCCACGGGTTTGCCTGCGCCGTGCGTGCCCTCCAGTCGTCCGGCCCGCACCTTGCACGCGAATGCCTTCGCCTCATGCATGCTCACATTCTGATCGCAAAGCAACGCCGTCAGATCGTTGGCCATCGCACCCGTGGTCTCGCCTGCGTATCCCCAGTGGATCGGCAAACCGATCTGATGGACCCGTCTGCCATCCATCTCCAGCACAGTCATCCGCCGCGTGACCATCGCTCGCGCCTCGATCTCGCCGCGCGGCGTGCTCACGACCATCCAGCCGCCGTGTTCAATTCCACGCTCGGTTGCGAGTTCCGGACTTAGTTCGACAAACATCTCCGGTTGCAATTCGTTGAGCCAAGAATTGAACCGGCTCATCGGGCCGCTTAGATAGTGCTCCGTTAGTCGGTATGAAGTCGCCACTATCGGGTAAGACGGATCCGCGGCCTCCACTAGCGGATTGAGCGCGTCCGCGAAGAGCGCAGTCGTCGGATTACTCTGGGTTGGATAAATCGCGTTGCGGTACGGCGACTCGATTGGCTCGTAGTGCAGCGGGAGCGGACCGTCCCTAACTCCCGAAGGTGCGAATAGCCACCCAACCCCGTCGGGATGCATGATGAAGGGTGCGCTGCCCGCGATCGCGTCCATCCCCTGCTCGCCGCCTACCGGTTGGTAGTCGGGCCGTTTCGTAAGGGCGAAGTCCGGCACATCGTATCCGCTCCAGCGCCCAGCGCCTTGGTCCCACCAGACCAGCTTCTTGCGTTCCGACCAGGGATTCCCGGCCGGATCCGCAGAGGCGCGGTTATATAAGGTCCGCCGATTCGCCGGCCACGAAAATCCCCAGTCTGGATAGAGCCAGCCGTTCAGGGTTGGATTCCTATCACGTGCGCGATTTCGGCCGTTCTCTGGAAAAACACCGCTGTATATCCAGCACCCGCAGGCCGTCGATCCATCATCGCGCAATTCTTCGGATCCTTTGAGCTGCGTACGATCTGCCACTTGGTAGCCGTTTATCTCCATCAGGATTCGCTCGACACTCGGTTCGTCGGCGATTCGACTGAAGCTTCCGTCGGGAAGTTTTGCCGGCCCCTGCGCTTCGTAGTCCCAGGTCAAATTCCTGATCGCCGCGTCGCGCGGATTAGCAGAATTCGCGTACATCGCCTTCA
>DASXNP010000466.1:0-3371 GCA_036494985.1 Binataceae bacterium (SeqCode) | reverse complement strand
GAGGCCGCATCCGTCGATCGAGCGCGCGACGTCGCCAGTCGAATGTGCGATCAGCTGCTCGCCAATACGGTCATCGAAGACTACCGGGTCGAGGTCGAGCCGTGATGCGCTGGGGCGTGGTTACCTTTCCGGGATCACTCGACGACGCCGACGCAGTCTACGCCCTGCGCGAGGTGATGGGCCAGGACGCGGTCGCGCTCTGGCACAAAGACGAATCACTCCAAGGCGCCGGATGTATCGTCCTGCCTGGCGGCTTCAGCTATGGGGATTATCTGCGATGCGGCGCGATTGCGCGTTTCTCTCCGATTATGAAGAGCATCATCGGCTTTGCCGCCGACGGCGGACTCGTTTTGGGCATATGCAATGGCTTTCAGATTCTATGCGAGGCTCGTTTGCTTCCTGGCGCGCTTACCCGAAATCGCTCCCTTTCCTTTGTCTGCGAGCAGGTCAATCTGCGGGTTGAAAACGCCAAGACGCCGTTTACACGTTCGTGCCGCGATCGCGACTTGCTGCGAATCCCGGTCAAGCACGGCGAGGGATCGTACACGGCACCCGAATCCGAAATTCGCCAGTTGGAAGAGCGCGGTCAGATCCTGTTGCGCTACACCGATAGAACCGGCGTTCCAACCGAGGCGACCAATCCCAACGGCTCGCTTCATTCGATCGCGGGCATCGCCAACCAACGCTTCAACGTCTGCGGTCTTATGCCGCATCCCGAGCACGCGGTTGAAGCGATGCTCGGGGGCGAAGACGGCCGTAGAATCTTTCAGTCGATCATCGACAGCGCCCCGTGACTTCAAACGTCGCTTCGCTTCCGGGTGACCCGCACGTCAATGAGGCGCTGGCGCGTGACCACGGCGTCAGCGCAGACGAATACCGCCGTATTCTAGAGATCCTCGGGCGCACGCCGACCTTCACCGAGCTGGGGGTGTTCTCGGTGGCGTGGTCGGAGCATTGTTCCTACAAGTCCTCGCGCCGGCACCTGAAGATGCTCCAACCCGATCGCGAAAGAGTGGCCGTAGGGGCGGGGGAAAACGCGGGCGCAATCGACGTGGGCGACGGATGGCTCGCCGTATTCAAGATCGAGAGTCACAACCACCCTTCCTACGTCGAGCCCTACCAAGGCGCGGCGACCGGGGTCGGCGGAATTGTCCGCGATATCTTTACGATGGGCGCTCGTCCGGTCGCTAATTTGAACTCGCTGAAATTCGGGTCATTTAGCCATCCGCGCACGCGCTATCTGCTCGGCGGGGTGGTCGGCGGAATCGGTGGTTACGGCAATTGCGTTGGCATCCCTACCGTCGGCGGCGAGGTGATGTTCGACGCGGCCTATAACGGCAACATCCTGGTCAACGCTTTCTGCCTCGGGCTCGTGCGCAAGGGCGAGATCCTCAGCGCCAAGGCGCGTGGGGTCGGCAACCCGGTCATCTATGTCGGCTCGGCGACCGGCCGCGACGGAATCCATGGCGCGAGCCTGCTGGCTTCCGCTGAATTCGCCGCCCGCAGTGATCACAAACGCCCGACGGTACAGGTTGGCGATCCTTTCGCCGAGAAACTCCTGATCGAAGCATGCCTCGAGGCCGCCAAAACCGGCGCAATCGTGGCGATTCAAGATATGGGCGCCGCCGGATTGACTTCGTCATCGAGTGAGATGGCCGGACGCTCCGACGGCCTCGGGATCGATCTCGAGCTCGACCGGGTGCCGCTGCGCGAAGAGGACCTCACTCCATACGAGATGCTGCTTTCGGAATCGCAAGAGCGAATGTTGATCGTTGGCGAGCGCGGGCGCGAATCCGAACTCATCTCGGTCTTCGAAAAATGGGACCTCCACGCGGTCGTGATCGGCGAAATCACCGACACCTCGCGATGGCGTGCGCGCTATCGCGGGCTGACCGTCGCGGACCTTCCGGTCAAGTCCCTCACCGACGGCGCACCGCTCTACGATCGTCCGGCGGCAGCTCCGAACCGGAACTGGCAGCACTCCATGGTTGTCGATCGCAAGCCCCCGCAGCACCCTCCAGGCTCCGACGCGCTCCGCCGCCTGCTTGACAATCCAAACCTCGCATCGAAGAGATGGGTTTTTCGCCAATACGATTGCCTGGTGCGCGGGAATACCGTAATCGGGCCCGGCAGCGACGCCTCCGTCCTGCGGATCAAGGGAACCAAGCGCGGGCTTGCTCTTAAGGTCGATTCGAATCCTCGCGCCTGCTCACTGAATCCCTATGTCGGCGCGATCGCGACCGTATGCGAATCGGCGCTCAACGTCGCGTGTTCGGGTGCCCGCCCGCTGGCGATAACCAATTGTCTCAACTACGGCAATCCGCAACGCCCGGAAATCATGTGGCAGTTTATTCGCGGCGTGGAAGGCCTGCGCGCTGCCGCCGACGCACTCGGGGTGCCGGTGATAAGCGGCAATGTCAGTTTCTACAACGAGACCGAGGGCCGCTCGATTCCTCCGACGCCGACGATCGCGGTGGTCGGAGTCATTGAAGCCGTCTCAAAACGGGTCACGCAGCACTTCAAGCGCGCGGGCGACGTCATTGCTATAGTCCGCACCAACCCGCCACAGCTGGCCGCGAGCGAATATGCCGCGATGTTCGGCGGCGGTACCGATTGGCTCGCTGAAATCGACCTGGCGCGAGAAGCCGCCCTTATCGATGCGCTCGTTGAAGCAAGCGGCCGTGGCTTGGTGAGTTCCGCTCATGACATCTCCGACGGCGGATTCGCCGTCGCGCTTGCAGAGTGCTGCTTCGCGCCCGATTCGTTGACCGGCGCCGAGGTGAAGCTGCCCGAGTCCGAAGGCGACTTGGCTTCGATTCTTTTCGGCGAGGGCTCTTCCGGCGTGGTGGTGTCCGCCGAGGCGGGTGCGATGACCGAACTGCGCGCCATTTTCGCGCGTCACGCTCTAGAGGCCAGGACGATCGGAACTGTAACTTCTGCTGCGCGTCTTAAGATCGGCAGCGGTATCAGCGAAGACACGAACGAGTTACGATCGATTTATGAATCCGCGCTTACCCGCAGGCTCGGCAATGTCGGTTGACCGCGCAAAGGCCGACCTCTTCGTTGAGATTGCCGCCGAAGAGTCCAACTTCGACGCATTCAACGAGGAGTGCGGCGTCTTCGGCGTGTTCGGCCATCCGGAGGCAGCCAACCTCGCCTACCTCGGCCTCTATGCGCTGCAGCATCGCGGCCAGGAATCGGCCGGCATCGTCTCCAGCGATGGCAACGAACTTTTCCTTCACCGCGCCATGGGCGAAGTCGAAGAAATTTTTCAGCCCACGGTTTTAGCGCAACTCCCCGGCAATCTCGCCATCGGCCACACGCGCTATTCCACCGCCGGCGACAAAGCTCTCCTCAACGCCCAGCCCATT